>NZ_JJNY01000011.1:0-88815 GCF_000690035.1 Pseudoalteromonas sp. S3431 | reverse complement strand
ATGGTCAGTGGTGCACTTGCAAAATGAATTCGGGTATATGATGGGTGGTACCTTCTCTGCCAAGCTAGTTGCCAATATTAGGCGGGTTCAACTTAAATTTTTACGCAGACGAAAATAGCGTTGCCTGAGCGTTCTGCCCATCAGCCGAAATTAGTTGACAACTACAGATACCCATCCTTATTTTTATACTGTAAAGATCATTTATGAGAATCCTAGAGGCTGTGTTAGAGATAAATCACTTATGATGTTACGAATAACCACACGCATTTAGTGCTGTATGTTGACGATAAAATATCTAATAAATTTATAGTAAGGTGATTATTGTTCGCTTACTTATACGTAATAAAAAAGCTGCAATGTGCAGCCTTTTTTAAGTGTTAAGCAACAATTTACTCGTTAAGCGTCTTGCTTGGCTTCTTCTTCACTAATTTGTTTTAGTGCTTGAATGAATGAGTCGCTTGGCTGTCCGCCAGTAAGTGCATACTTATCGTTTATGATAAATGTAGGTACTGACGTAATACCCATTTGTTTAAAGTTGTCTTGCTCTTGGCGTACGTCTTGTACGTATTTGTCTGAATGTAGAATACCGCGCGCAGTTTCTTTATCAAGACCTACTTTTTCAACAACGTCGAGTAGTGCTTCTTCTTGATTTAAGTATTTTAAATCAGTGAAGTGCGCTTCAAAAAAGGCAAGTTTTAATTCGGTTTGCTTACCTTCTTCACGTGCCCACATTAATAAACGATGCAAATCAAAGCTGTTGATCATGATGCGTTTGCCATCAAAATTAAAGGTGAATCCAGCACGCTTTCCTGCTTCGAACATGTTTTTACGATTTTCGTCGCCTTGCTCTTCTGTTAGGTTGTACTTTTGCATTAAATGTTCGTTTAAGTCTTGACCTTCAATTGGCATATCTGGGTTTAGTTCAAAAGGATGCCACGTAATATCTGCGCTCATTTCGTCTTTGAGTTGCTCTAGTGCAGTTTCTAGGTTTTTATAACCCACTACACACCAAGGGCACATTACGTCTGAGACGATATCAATTTTAAAGTTTTTCATATTTATCCTTTTGAGGATTGCTTTGGTATAACAGGGGATATTGGGATGAACTGCACTTTATCAATACCAAACTAAAAAGAGCAGCTAAACAGCTGCTCTTGAAGGTATTCAGTTTTAAGCGTTAAGCCCAAATGGGTCGTCAATGCTATAACTTGGTTGTGTAAACCAATGAGGGCCGTTGTCGGTCATGTAAAAATGATCTTCTAAACGCACGCCAAATTCATCGGGTATAACTAACATTGGTTCGTTACTAAAGCACATGCCAGGGGCAAGTGGGGTTTTATCACCGCCAACTAAATATGGCCATTCATGAATGTCTAGCCCAATGCCGTGCCCCGTTCGATGCGGGCAACCCGGTGTTTGGTACTGCGGGCCTAGCCCTTGCGCTGCTAAATAGTTACGTGCGCCCGCGTCAACGTCTTCGCACGTAGCACCAATTTTAGCTGCATTAAATGCCGCCATTTGCGCTGCTTTTTCATGATCCCAAAACATACGTTGGCGCATTGTTGGTTCGCCAAATACATAGGTACGGGTTATATCTGATAGGTAATCGTGTACTTTACAGCCAGTATCAATTAGTACCATATCGCCTTTTTTAAGTATTTGGGCATCTTTAACACCGTGCGGGAAAGACGTTGCAACACCAAATAAAACAATACAAAAATAGTTACCTGGTGCACCTACTTTTTGGTGTGCTTGCTTAATAAAAGCTTCTACTTCGGTGGTGGTTATTCCCTCATAAAGCATGCTTGCTGTGGCTTGATGTACGGCTAAGGTCATGTCCATCGCGCGTTGCATTAAGCTAAGTTCATGAACTGATTTATGCATACGGCAATGCGCCGTTACAGGTTGTGCATTTATGAGGGTTAAACCCATTTGTGCTTTATTAATGCCGTCGAATATAAAAAATTGTGCGCTTTCATCAATGCCAATAGTTGCGTTTTCATTAATGTTTAACTTTTTTAATACTTCGACAAAAAGTGCATAAGGATTTTCGTGCTCTTGCCACCCATAAATAGGCCCATCTATTACTTTAAACCCGTTTAGTGAACCAATTTCGAAATAAGGCGCAATGTATTGTACTTCACCAAGGGCGGGTAATATCGCGCCAACCATACGTTCGCTCGCGTACCATTTCATGCCTGTAAAGTAGGTAAGGTTGGTGCCAGCGTTTAAATAAATTGCATCTATGTTGTTTGCTAGCATATACGCTTGCGCCTTGGCTATGCGCTCTAAATGTTCGTCAGCTGCGATAGGGGTCAGCGTTTGCGTCATGTTACTTAGGCTTGCCAGCGCTTGCTCGCTTGATTGTGTACCAATACCGGTGGTGGTCATATTTTTCTCCTTGGATTTTTAGCTAGTGTGATTAATACCAAGGTAAAATTCAATGTTATGCGATAAGAGGCTATTAGTTTATAGCCTCTTAAAATGGCATATTATTTTTTAGCGTAAGGTAAACGCGTGAGTTTATTACTTGTGTGGTAGCTATCAAGCCCGGTTACTGCCACCGTTTCAATAGCCTGTAAATCTAAAAAGCCATCACTTTGAAGTGCTACTTCATCTAAATACACATCAGTGATTTCACCTATTACAAGCTCTGTGCCATTGATGGCTAAATGTTGGTTTTCTACAAATTTAACTGAGTACTTTAAGCGGCTTTCTTTAACAAAAGGCGCTGCAAAGTCATTTAAATATTCGGGCGTTAAACCTGTCGCCGCAAATTCCGACTCGCCTTTGTCGTAGCGGGCTGATGTTTGATGAGCTTGCTTATAAATAGCTTTATTAACCTGGTTAATGGTGTAACTACCGGTTTCGATTATGTTTTCGAACGTATGTCGAGGCACGCTATTTGGGCGCATTATCATGCCAACTAGCGGCGGGTGAGCCCCTAAATGAATAACAGAGCTAACAATGGCGAGATTAGTATTGCCTTGTTTGTCTTGCGTGCCAATTAAGTTGGCGCTCTTAAAACCCGAAAGCGAATTAATTAAATGAGTACGAGTGTGTTTTTCAAGTGCGTTTATGCGCTCTTTAGTAAAATGCATTAAAGGTCCTTACCACGGTATGGTTTCGCCTTGCCAATCTAAGTAGGCAGGCTGACCATTGAGTTCTAAATGAGGGTTATTAAAAGTAAGTGTAAAAAGCTGCTTGGCTACAAATTCAGCTGTAAACAGTTTTCCTGCGGGTACATTTTTTTGAAATGGCTTTGAAAGCTCAGTATCAGTAGTCCCTGGATGAAATAAAACGAGCTTAGTATTTTTAGCTCGGCGTGCAAGCTCAATCGCTGCGGTTTTAAATAGCATGTTAAGCGCAGCCTTGGAGGCGCGATACGTATACCAACCGCCTAATTTATTGTCGTTAATGCTGCCCACACGCGCACTAAGTGCTGTAATAGTACACTGCGTTTTATGTGTTAAAAGCGGCAAAATACTCTGCAAGCAAAGTAGGGGAGTTAGGGTGTTTGAATTTAGAAGTTGGCTAAAATACTCAGCGTCTAAATCCTCCAGCTTTTTTTCGGGCATATGGGTTTCGTTGTGCAGTGTACCATTGAATATAATAACTTGTTGTATATCGGCATTTTGCGCTTTTAGGTAATTAGTAACGCGCGCTAAACTTTGTTTTGTGTAGTCAGTATGCAGGTGGACAACACTTGAGTCAGATTCAATACTTTTTGAACTAATACAAACGATCTGATGAGTAGGCGTGTTTATTTGTAGATGTTCTATATATGCATTTGCTATGGCACTGCTTGCGCCGAATAAAACAATAGTTTTCATTTATCACCTTTTGCTTTTAGTCCACATTGGCCGTTACTGCACTGAGTATTTGGCATTAAAAAGCGACTGATGGGGTGCCGATACTTAGCAAATAACAGGTATCCGCAGTCAGCGAAAAAGCGAATTATTGGCAAGCGAAAAATTTTCAACCAGCCGTGTTTACCCACTAATTTCCATGCTTCGTACGTTACATCAAGCCCGTAAATCATTTCACCTGATAGCTTTTGAGCTTGCAGATAAGTCATTGCTTGGTCTTTATCAATATACGAGTAGCGCTCACTAAAGTCGCTCGCGTTAAGATCTTCAAGCGTAATTAGATTTTTAGAATCAGCGTGTTTTAGTTGCTGCATTTCGGTGCTGCAAAGGGGGCAGTTACCATCGTAAAAAATTATCATGTGGGTGCTTTGTGATTATTTTATATATATTTTTTTACGACAAGACATTGCAAATGGATCTATTAAATATCCCTACATGATGATATTAATAGTGCCCTACGAAATAAAGGAGAATGAGAAATGAGTGAACAATACGCCGCCTTGCGAGGTAATGTAAATTTATTAGGGCAACTTCTAGGACAAACAATTAAAGATGCTCAAGGCCAAGCTATTTTAGATAAAGTAGAAGAAATTCGGGCTTTATCTAAATCATCTCGCAGTGGTAATGAAGACGACAGACAAGCGCTAATAGATGTTTTACATGCGCTTAGTGATGAAGAGCTTTTGCCGGTTGCCCGTTCATTTAATCATTTTTTAAACCTTGCTAATGTAGCAGAACAATTTCATACCGTTTCGCGTTTTAATGACGTTGGCCTTGGTCAACAAAACCCTCTCACTCAAACATTAAAAACGTTAGTTACAAAAGCAGAACAAGGCCAGCTAGATAGTAATCATTTGGCCGAAACACTCTCAAAACTCCACATAAACTTAGTATTAACCGCTCACCCAACCGAGGTGACGCGCCGTACTATTATTAATAAACATGTTGAACTAAGTGATTGCTTAGCGTCGCTTGAGCGAAAAGATAACTTACCGCTAGAGCGAGATGCTATTTTAAATCGTATTGAACAGCTTATTAGCCAGGCTTGGCATACCGACGACATTCGTCGCTCTCGCCCAACGCCAGTTGATGAAGCTAAATGGGGTTATGCGGTAATCGAAAACAGTCTATGGCACGCTGTTCCGCGCTTTTTACGTGAATTTTCAGCCAATGTTAAAGAGCAATTAAGTTTAGAGCTACCAAAAGATTACAGCCCGATTGAGTTCACATCTTGGATGGGTGGAGACCGTGATGGAAATCCATTTGTAACATCGCAGGTTACAGCAGAAGTGCTTGACCATGGTCGTTGGATGGCGCTTAACTTATATATTCAAGATTTAAAAACGTTATGCGCTGAACTCTCTATGTCAGATGCCAGTGATGAGCTTATTGAGTTGGCAGGTCAAGACTTTGAACCATACAGAGCGGTGATCAAAAAGCTTAAAAACCAAGTTGCAGAAACAGTAGCTCATCTTGGCGCTAAAATTAAAAATAAGCGTAGCGATTCACAAGATTTAATTACCGATATTAATCAGCTTAAACACCCTGTAGAGGTCTGCTATCGCTCGTTATTAAAGTGTAATATGAAAGTCGTTGCTGATGGCTTATTGCTTGATTTACTGTACCGTATTAATAGCTTTGGCTTGCGTTTAGCTAAACTCGATGTGCGCCAAGATTCGTCTCGCCACAGCGATGTGTTTTCAGAGCTGACGCGTTATTTAGGTTTAGGCGACTACAACCAATGGCAAGAGCAAGACAAACAAGCTTTTTTACTTACTGAGCTTAACTCTCGCAGACCGCTTATTCCAAAACATTGGCAACCAAGCCCTGATGTTCAAGAAGTGCTAGACACCTTTGATGTGATTGCTAAGCAAGACGAACAAACATTTGGCTTGTATATTATTTCGATGGCGCGAACAGCATCAGACATTTTAGCAGTACAATTATTGCTAAAAGAAAGCGGCTGTAGCTTTGATTTACCAGTAGCACCGTTGTTTGAAACACTCGACGATTTAAACGCAGGCAGTGATGTAATTACTACATTACTTGATAATGTTTGGTATCGCGGGCACATTAAAAACACCCAAAATGTAATGATTGGTTACTCTGATTCTGCTAAAGATGCCGGCATGATGGCAGCAGGTTGGGCGCAGTACGAAGCAATGGATAAGCTAGTACAGCTTGCTGATGCTCGTGGTATTGAGCTTGTTTTATTCCACGGACGTGGTGGCACAGTAGGGCGTGGTGGGGCACCTGCTGCACAAGCGCTGCATTCACAACCGCCAGGTTCGTTAAAAGGGGGGTTGCGTGTAACCGAGCAAGGCGAGATGATCCGCTTTAAATTTGGTTTACCCGATGTAGCACTGCAAAGCTTAAATATTTACGCAGGCGCGGTACTACAAAGTAACTTATTACCGCCGCCGGAGCCAAAACCGCAGTGGCGCGAAGTAATGAAGCTAATAAGTGAGGAGTCGTGTGAGCACTACCGTAATGTAGTTCGCCACGATGAAAACTTTGTACCTTACTTTAGAATGGCAACACCTGAGCTTGAGCTGTCTAAGTTACCGCTTGGCTCTCGCCCTGCAAAACGTAACCCTAATGGTGGTGTTGAAAGCCTGCGTGCTATACCGTGGATTTTTGCTTGGAGCCAAAACCGTTTAATGCTTCCGGCATGGTTAGGTGCGTTAACAGGCTTAAAAGCTGCGCTTAATAAGTACGGCGCAGAAACACTCAACGAAATGAGCTTACAGTGGCCGTTCTTTAGATCGCGCCTAGAAATGCTAGAAATGGTATTTAGTAAAGCAGATTGCTGGTTGAGTGAGCATTACGACAATGCGCTGGTGGAAGATATGTACAAACCACTGGGTGTAACACTTCGTAAAGAGCTTCAAGAAGCTATTAGCTTGGTGCAATCACTTAGCCCACAAAAAAGCCTACTAGCCGAACAACCTTGGATTAAGGAGTCGATTAGTTTACGTAACCCGTACACCGATCCACTTAACTTATTACAGGTTGAGCTTTTACGCCGTGCTCGCTCAGAGGAAAAACGAAACGAAGGTGACATTGATAATGCGTTAATGATCACGATGACAGGTATAGCTGCAGGTATGCGTAATACCGGCTAATACTTTATTTTGTTAGGTATACCTATTGGTATTAAAAGGGAGCACGCGATGTGCTCCCTTTTTTTTGCGTTAAATAGGCTGGTATTTAACACCCTAACCTTTTAAACTACGTAGCCATTGAATAATTAAAAAATGTTATGGCTTCAGCAACTTTTACTGTACAGCAAGATACAGCACTTACAAATTCGCACATCACATTAAACGTAGCGCAAACAGCGTCATTACGTAGTCAATTAAAATCACAACGTGGCATATTAAATTCTAGTAATATTAAAGCGTTATGCGCTCAACTCAGTGTGTCTGATGATGCATTATTACAAGGTTTAGTACCTTTAGCTTCTGAATATGCCGTTGCGCCAGTGTCAGATTTTCATGTAGGCGCAATTGTTAAAGCACTTGATGAAAAGGGTGAGGTAAACTTTTACTTTGGTGCAAATGTAGAGTTTGATCATCAAGCATTGAGTTTAGTGGTTCATGCAGAGCAATCGGCTATAAATAACGCATGGTTAAACGGCGCTAAAAAAATAGTTAAAATTGCGATTAGCGATGCGCCTTGTGGGTATTGTCGCCAGTTTATGAACGAACTAGCTGATGCGAAAGAGTTTGATATTTTACTTCCTGATCAGCAATTTAAACTTGCTGAATTACTGCCGCATTCATTTGGACCTACCGATTTAGGTAACGAATTTAGCTTATTTAACCCAAAACCACAGCAAGGTAATTTTAGCTTTGATGGCCTTGATGAAACCCTTGCGCGTTTTGCACTTAATGCGTACGTGCCTTACAGCCAAAACTTTAGCGCCGTAAAAATAAGTACATTTAGTGATGGTGATTTTTACGGAAGTTACGCCGAAAATGCAGCTTACAGTCCAAGTTTATCGCCACTACAAAGTGCACTAAGTCAGTTCTTTTTAGCGGGGCTTAGCTTTAACGAAAGTACAGTAAAATCAATTACACTTTTAGAAACCGCAGGCCATGAAAACCAAGCGGGTGTAGCACGTGCTGTACTTGCAAGTTTTAAAAATCTACCGGCAATAGAAGTAATTAGCGCACCACTTAAATAGTGGCTTGCATACAATAAAGCACAGCCGGAGCTGTGCTTTATTAAAGCGAGTCACTCTATCGAATTAAATAACTCACTCACTAACTGCTATAATCTGTATTAATCAAGTAATACTTTAGCTGCTTCTAATACGACTGCTACAGATTTACGCTCAATTTCACCGTGGTCTACATTTGGTATTTCTTGGCGAGTACGGTTAACAAGTACGCCTGCTACACATGCTGCTTGTAATCCAAGGGCTGCACACATAGTAAATAATGTTGCCGATTCCATTTCGTAGTTCATCACGCCCAATTTTTGCCACTCTTCGCAGCTACCTTGTAGTGATTTAGGAACGTAACCAGAGTGCGTATCGTAACGCTCTTGCCCTGGGTAGAATGTATCGCTTGATGCAGTAATACCAATATGGAAATCGATATTTAAGTTTTTACATGCTTGTACCATAGCTTGTGTTGCATAAAAGTCAGATACAGCAGGGTAGCTAAGTGGTGCAAAATGTTGGCTTGCACCGTCTAAACGTACAGACGCTTGGCTAATTAAAATTTCGCCTTCGTTAATGTGTGGCTGAATTGCACCGGTTGTACCAATACGTAAAAATTTACGCACGCCAAGTTGTGCTAATTCTTCTACTGCAATCGACGTAGATGGACCACCAATACCTGTAGAACATATAACCACAGAGTGGCCGTTTAATTGACCTAAATAAACATGAAACTCGCGAGTTTGAGCAAGGCAGGTTGGGTTGTCTAGGAATTGTGAAATACGTGCTGCACGATCTGGATCGCCCGGTACAATCGCAAGTTTTGCACCTTTAAGATCGTCAATACATAGTCCTAAGTGAAATACCTTTTCCATAGCTAAGCCTTTTATAATAATTTGTTGTCAATCTAGCATCATTGCTAGAAACGTTTATTAAGTACAGGACGATTGTCCGTTTTATCTTAACTCTTCCAATAAAGCCTTAATAATTTTAAGGACTAATTTGATTTATTCACCAACTATGAATATTCACTCAAGTACTTATATACGTAGCCTTGTTGCGCTGTTGACATGTTCAAGCAGACATAATAAGTATCACTCAAGCGCGTAACTACGATTAAATGGATGATTACAAAGTTTCATTAATATCAAATAAATTCAATGGCTTAATCTTGTAGTGAACACGTAAAAACTAACGTGTTTACTTATATTAAGCACTGACTTATTTAGCAAAGTGACATTTATTTGAAGTTTAGGCACTTTTAGTGATTTTGCATAACTAATCAAAAGTAATCAAAACTAATTAGCTACGTACAGAATAAAAACCGAAGGAGTTTATTATGAGCACACAATTTGAAGCATTTAAAAACAAAGTTGAGCACTGTTTGTGCGCACCGGGCGATGGCGTATACACAGTAAATACTGCAAAAGAGCGCAAAGCCGCACTGCGTAATAAACTTTACGGACAAACTGAAAACGTTGATAACTTGTGGCGCGAGTCTTTAAACGAATTACCAAGCTCACCACATAAAGCCGTTATGTTAGGTATTAGTTCAGACTGTGGCGGTGGAATTTTACGCGGTGCAAACTGGGGGCCATTGTTTGTGCGCTCAGCATTAATTGATCAGCATCCGCAATGTCATTCGTTTGATTTAGGCGATGTACGTGTAATCCCACATTTACTTCATGACAAATACCTAAATGATGCAACCATTTCTAATTGCCAAAAAGCTTTATATGGTGATGAAGATAACGATTATTACGTAAGCCCATTATCAATCACTGAAGATGTCTGCGACAGTTTTTACGCAACGTTTAAAGATAAAGGATTATTTGGTATTGGTGGCGATCACTCAATTAGTTACCCACTTACTAAAGCGTACTTAAAAGCAAAACGTGAGCAAGGTAAGCGCACGGCTATTATTCATTTTGACGCGCATACCGATTTACTTGTGGAGCGCTTAGGTATTGATTTATGTTTTGGCTCGTGGTGTACACATATATTAGAGTTTTTACCGGCACCGCATCATTTAATACAATTTGGTATACGCTCAAGTGGCAAGCCTAAAGCGCACTGGGAAAGTACCTTTGGCGTTAAGCAACATTGGGCACATGAAATTATTGAGCGCGGCGCAGCAGCGGTTGCTGCCGACGCTATTGCACAATTAAAAGCCGATAACGTTGATGAAGTATATGTAAGCTTTGATATTGATGCGCTTGATGCCGAGTTTGCATCTGCCACAGGTACGCCAGAACATAATGGTTTAACACCAAAGCATGCGCTTGATATTTTATCAGCCATTGCGGATGAGTTTCCAATTACGGGGGCTGATATGATGGAAATAGCGCCATTCACCGACAGTTCGCTTGTCGGTCAGTCTAGTTCTGAAACAACACTCAGAGAAGGCGCTAAAATATCGGCCTTTTTAATCAACGCAATGAACAAGTAAATTGGTCGTGCTTATACACTACTAAAAACTAGCAGTTCGCAGAGCCTCAGCTATATTTATTAATGTACTTATCATGAGGCTCAGTTAAATGAAGTGGTTTATCTTTTTACTGTGCGTTATCTGTATTAAGGTTAACGCCACTGAAATTACAATAGTAACGGAAGTATTTCCGGACTTTCAGTACATCAATGAAGATAACAAACTCATTGGCCGCTCTGTAGATAAAGTTCATAAAGCGCTAGAAGGGTCAGGTATAAATTACACTATGTTTGCCTATAGTTGGGCCATATCGTACAACGCAACATTACGTGATAAAAACACCTGTATATTTTCGATAGTGCGACTCCCTAATAGAGAGAATAAGTTTACTTGGATAGGCGAGCTAGAAAGCTTTGACTCTGCTATATATGGGCTTAAGTCGAGAGGTATAAAGTTAAATACTCTCAATGATGCCAAAAAGTATAAAATAGCAGTACTGCGTGATAACTTTAGTCATCATTATTTGTTAGAGCGTGGCTTTAGCGAAAGTAAGCATTTATTACTTATAGATAGCCTAGACAAAATAGATAAACTTATTAGTACTCGCGACGATATTCTAGATTTTGTTGTGCTTAGTAAAAAGCAATTTGACTATCGAATTCAAGCTGAGCCAAGGCTTAAATTACTTGAACCTGTTCTCAGTTTAAATACAACACAATCCCCTTTGTACTTTGCTTGCAATATTAATATGGATCCTGCCTTAGTTACGCAATTAAAAGCTGCATTTAAAAATATTAGAACAGTAAAATAAGTGGTTTTATTAATATAACACCATGAAATATAATTACTTTAATATATTTTTTAAATTTAAATTGCTGCGTTTAAAAAACCGACTATAATCAGCTGCTTTTGTTTCAAAAGCACTAACTTTTTTGGAGCGTTAAATGGGTGATTTAATCGGGATTAGCTTATTGATCTTGATCAGTGCGTTGTTTGCTATGTCAGAAATAGCAATTGCGGCGTCGCGTAAAATAAAACTGCGAGTAATGGCAGATGAAGGAAATATAAAAGCTGCAGCGGTATTAAAGCTACAAGAGAATCCAGGGGCTTTTTTTGCCATGATTCAAATTGCACTCAACGCGATTGCGATTTTGGGTGGTATTGTGGGCGAGCAGGCTTTATCGCCTTATGTTGAAAGTGTTTTAGTGCTTTTTTATCAAGGTGCACACTTAGAAAAAATTAGCTTTTTATTCTCATTTTTTACTATTACATCTCTGTTTATCTTGTTCGCCGATTTAATGCCCAAACGCTTAGCGATGATCATGCCAGAAGCAGTCGCTGTGAGAGTGGTGACTATAATGCGTTGGGTGACCTTTGCCTTAACCCCGTTAGTGATGTTTTTTAATGGTGTAACTAACTTTGTACTGCGCTTATTTAAAGTACCCGCAGAGCGGGAAGACAATGTAACAACTGAAGATATTGTTGCGATGATGGATGCAGGTGCTGCATACGGAAGCTTGCAAAAGCAAGAGTATGAATTAATAGGCAATGTGTTTGATTTAGAAGCGCGGTTTTTATCAAGTGTAATGACGCCACGCGACCAAATTGTCTATTTTGATTTAAACGAATCGAGTCATGATATTGCGACTAAAATTATTGATCATCCTCATAATCACTTTTTAGTGGTGTCAGGGAGCTTAGATAAGTTACATGGCTCTGTTGAATCAAAAGATATTTTACGACAAGTATTAAAAGGTGAAGCAGCCAATATAAATGATGAGTTGATTGATAAAGATGTTTTTTATTTACCCGAGACATTAAGCCTATCAGAAGCATTAAATGCCTTTAAAAGTGCAGCCAAACCGTTTGCCGTTGTTGTTAATGAATACGCTTTATCGGTCGGTATCGTTACGGTAAAAGACTTAATGAAAGGCTTTATGGGGGATTTAATAACTCACCAAGGCGATGAATTAATTATAGAACGCGATCAAGACTCTTGGTTAGTTGATGGTTTAACTCCGATTAGCGATTTAGCAAAACTGCTGGACATAGAAGAGTTTCCTGAGCAAATGCACTATGAAACCGTTGCAGGCTTTTTAATTTACAATATGAAGCGAATACCCAAGCGTGCGGAACATTTAACCTTTTCAGGCTTTAAATTCGAAGTGGTTGATGTAGAGGGTATTAGGGTAGAGCAGTTATTAGTTTCAAGAGTTATTACTTAGCACAGTGCTAATATCCTTTAAAATAAGGTGCGCTTTAGTTTTTATATAAATAGCCAAGCTGTGTATTTGCTTGGCTTTTTTGTGTCTGTTAAACACTCCGTTTCTAAAATGAGATATTATTTCAATATGTTCATTTGTTTTATTTTCATACAGTCTTGATTCTATTTTCATCTAATTAACATTAAATGCAACCTAAGACGTATATTGTACTGAGGAGTGTAAGTTTGTGTAAATTTCTTCTAATTAAGATTCATTCTCAGCGCGTTTTAATTTAGAATGATCGTTCACTCTAAACTAAAAGGTATTTAACATGCAGCGTTCCCGCATCGCTTTATTTGTATTGTCCGCCCTCGTAGGTTCTGTTGCTTTAACTGGTTGTGACCAAGCAACTGAGCAGTCACAAGCTTCAGCTCCTCAAGCTGTGCCAGTGGGTGTACTGACATTAAAAAGCCAAGCGCTTACTCTCAAAAAAGAACTTCCTGGGCGTATCAGTGCATTTCAAATTGCTGAAATTCGCCCACAAGTAAGTGGTATTGTGCAATCTCGTTTATTTGTCGAAGGTAAAGAGGTTAAGCAAGGCCAAGCACTGTATCAAATAGACCCAGCTACATTTGAAGCAGACCTTGCAGCAAGTGAAGCGAGCGTTGCACGCGCAGAGGCAAGCATCGCCAGCTCTAAATCAAAAGCATCACGTTACGGCGAACTCTTAAAAATCAAAGCAGTGAGTCAACAAGATTTTGACGAAGCGGATGCTGCGTACAAACAAGCAAATGCTGAATTATTAACGGCTAAAGCCCAGTTAAAATCAGCACAAATTAACCTTGATTACAGCCATGTGTCTTCCCCTATTAGTGGCCAAATTAGTAAATCAAGCGTAACAGTGGGTGCACTAGTAAGTGCAAATCAAAGTACAGCACTTGCTACAGTGACTCAATTAGACCCAATTTATATTGATTTAACACAATCGAGCAATGAGTTGACGCAACTTAAAAAAGCGATTGCATCTGGCCGTTTAGGTATTGATGCAAACAGCCAAACAGATGTTGAATTAATAATGGAAGATGGATCGGCGTATTCTCACAAAGGAACGTTGCAGTTCTCAGAAGTGACTGTTGACCCAAGTACCGGCTCTGTAACTTTGCGCGCTAAGTTCCCTAACCCTGAAAAGCTATTATTACCAGGCATGTATGCACGTGCATCTATTGTTGAAGGCGTTAAAGCGGATGCGATTTTAGTACCGCAACGCGGTGTAAGCCGTAACAACAAAGGCGAGCCAACAGCAATGGTTGTCAGTAAAGACAATAAAGTAGAAAGTCGCGTGTTAAAAGTGGATAGAACCGTTGGTTCAGATTGGCTTGTTACTGATGGCCTAAGTGATGGCGATAAATTAATTGTAGAAGGCTTACAAAAAATTCGCCCGGGTGCGCCAGTGAGTCCTTCTGAAATTCAGTCATCTACAAAAGCTGATAAAGCGCAATAACGGAGAGTTGTAATGTCACGATTTTTTATCGACAGGCCCATTTTTGCATGGGTACTGGCAATAGTAGTGATGCTAGCAGGTATTTTGGCTATACAAAGCTTGCCAATTGCACAGTATCCGTCAATTGCACCGCCAGCAATTAGTATTACGGCAACGTACCCTGGTGCATCTGCACGTACGCTTGAAGATACGGTTACGCAAGTTATAGAGCAAAAAATGAAGGGGCTTGATGGCTTACTTTATATGTCATCAACGTCTGAATCGAGCGGTTCAGCAACGCTTACTCTTTCGTTTAGCGCCGAAACAGACCCTGATATTGCACAAGTTCAAGTGCAAAATAAATTAGCGACAGCAACACCACTTTTACCTGAAGAAGTACAAAGGCAAGGTGTCGTTGTTGCAAAGTCTGCGCGTAACTTTTTGATGGTATTAGGTTTTGTGTCTAAAGATGGCAGTATGACCAACATCGATATTGGTGATTATGTATCATCAAACGTGCAAGATATTGTTTCACGTGTTGAAGGCATAGGTGAAGTGCAATTATTTGGCTCACAATACGCTATGCGAATTTGGTTAGACCCTTCAAAACTGCAAAATTACAAACTAACGCCAGCGGATATTAGCGCCTCAATTAGCGCGCAAAATGCACAAGTATCTGCGGGGCAATTAGGAGGGATGCCATCAGTTGCTGGGCAGCAACTTAATGCAACGGTGACAGCGCAAAGTCGTTTACAAACGGTCGAGCAGTTTGAGAATATTTTAGTAAAAACAAATCCTGATGGCTCTTTTGTCCGCCTTGAGGATGTTGCACGTGTAGAGTTGGGTGGCGAAAGCTACCGTGTTGTAGCACGCTACGATGGACAACCTGCTTCGGGTTTAGGTATTAAATTGGCCAGTGGCGCGAATGCACTTGATGCAGCGGCAGGCGTTAAAGCCGCAATTGAAGAGTTAAAACCTTATTTTCCTGAAGGGTTAGATGTAGTTGTACCCTATGACACCACACCATTTGTATCTTTATCAATTGAAAAAGTAGTTCATACGCTTATTGAAGCGGTTATTTTAGTATTTGTCGTCATGTATTTGTTTTTACAAAACTTCCGAGCAACGCTTATTCCGACCATTGCCGTGCCTGTGGTATTGCTTGGTACGTTTGGTATTTTGTACGCATTTGGTTATTCAATCAATACGTTAACCATGTTCGCGATGGTACTTGCCATAGGCTTACTTGTGGATGATGCGATTGTTGTAGTCGAAAACGTTGAGCGCTTAATGACCGAAGAGAAGCTATCGGCACTTGAAGCTACGCGTAAATCTATGGATGAAATTAAAGGCGCGTTGGTCGGTATTGCCATGGTACTTTCTGCGGTATTTATACCAATGGCGTTCTTTAGCGGCTCTACTGGGATTATTTATCGTCAATTTTCTATAACACTTGTATCTGCGATGGGGTTATCGGTTTTAGTGGCCCTAATTTTAACACCTGCATTGTGTGCAACGCTTTTAAAACCAAGCCATGTACATAACAATAACACGTTATTTGGCCGATTTTTTACAGGCTTTAACCGTGGTTTTGATAAAACAAACTCAGGTGCACAAAGTTTTGTGGGCCGTATGCTTACGCACTCTAAGCGCTATCTGCTTATTTATGGCGTGATTGTGGGCGGCATGGTTTATGTATTCTCAAGCTTACCAACGGCATTTTTGCCTGACGAAGACCAAGGTATTTTGTTTAACCAAGTGTCATTACCGGCAGGCTCTACAACACAAGAAACACTTGAGGTTGTTAAAAAAGTAGAAAACCATTTCTTAAATGATCAATCCGAAGCAGTAAACGGTATTTTTACCGTGACTGGTTTTAGTTTTGCAGGTTCTGGCCAAAACTCAGCGATTGCGTTTGTTAACTTTAAGCATTGGGATGAGCGTCAGCGAGATGATTTATCTGTTAAAGCGGTTGCAGGTAAAGCAATGGGCTACTTTTCAACAATAAAAGAAGCCTTTGTCTTTGCATTTCCACCGCCGGCAATTGTTGAGCTGGGTACGGCCAATGGCTTTACTCTCTTTTTACAAGACCGTGTTGGCCTTGGACATGATGATTTATTAGCGGCAAGAAACCAATTATTAGGTATGGCGAGCCAAAGCCCAATTTTAGCGGGCGTACGTCCAAATGGACAAGAAGACATGCCAGAACTTCAACTTGATGTAGATTTAGCTAAAGCTGAAGCACTTGGTGTTTCACAAGGCGATATAAACAGCACGCTTGCCACTGCTTGGGGGAGTAGTTATGTAAATGACTTTATAGACCGTGGTCGCGTGAAGAAAGTATACCTACAAGGTGATGCGCAATCGCGTATGGTGCCTGAGGATCTAAACAAGTGGTATGTGCGCAATGATAATGGCGACATGGTGCCGTTTTCAGCTTTTGCTAGCTCGTTTTGGACATACGGTTCACCACGCTTAGAGCGTTACAATGGTTTTTCAGCAATGGAAATTCAAGGTAGTGCAGCGCCTGGTTACAGCACGGGACAAGCAATGGATGAAATGGAGCGATTAGTTAAACAGCTGCCTAATGGTATTTCGTCTGAGTGGACCGGTATTTCATTCCAAGAGCGCTCAAGTAGTGGTCAAGCACCCTTATTATATGGCTTATCGCTCTTGTTTGTATTTTTATGTTTAGCCGCGCTTTATGAAAGTTGGTCGGTACCATTTGCGGTAATGATGATTGTACCACTGGGTATATTTGGTGCGATTATGGCGGCACTCGCTGGTGGTTTATCTAACGATATTTACTTGCAGGTAGGCTTGTTGACCACCATTGGTTTGGCATCTAAAAATGCAATACTCATTGTTGAGTTTGCGATTCATAAAATGGAAGAAGGGCTTGGTTTAGTTGATGCTGCTATTGCAGCTGTACGCTTACGTTTGCGCCCAATACTCATGACTTCGATGGCCTTTATTTGTGGTGTTTTACCACTAGCAATAGCCTCAAGTGCGGGCTCTGGTGCGCAGAATGCGTTAGGTATTTCGATTATTGGCGGCACACTCGCATCATCAATATTAGTTGTTGTATTTGTACCGTTATTCTTTGTGTTAGTTCGCCGTATATTTCCTGGTAAAACTAACGAAACAACAAAGGAGAGCGCAGAATGAGCATTAAAACATTCAGCCTAAGTGCAATTGCTTTATTGGTGCTAAGCGGTTGTCAATTAGCGCCAGAGCAAAAAGACCTTGTGCTACCAGTATCTGATGCTTATGCATCAGGTACTGCGCAAAGCGCTGCGCAGCAATTAAATTGGCAGCAGTTTTTTAATGATGAAAAACTACAAACGTTAATTAGCCAAAGCCTTGAGCATAATAAAGACATGCAAATTGCAGTGCTTAATGTGCAGCGTGTGCGTGGTTTGTATCAAATTGAAGACTCTGCTTTGTATCCGTCTCTTGATTTAAACGCATCAGGTACGCGTCAGCGCTTACCTGCTGATTTAGCGGGGACTGGCGATGCTACTATTAGCTCGCAGTACAGTGCAACAGTGGGTATTACCTCCTACGAGTTAGATATTTGGGGCAAAGTGCGTAACCAATCAGCGCAAGCCCTGCAAAATTTATACTCTACAGAGCTTAGCCAATACAGCACGCAAGTGTCGTTAATTTCAGAGTTGGCAAATGCATGGCTCAATTACGCGACGGATTTACAACTGTTAGAGCTTGCAAAAGAAACGCTGACTTCTCAGCAAGAGTCATTATCGCTTACGCAAAAAAGCTTTGATTTAGGTGCAGCTTCTTCAATTACCCTTGAGCAGCTTAGAAGTACAGTTGCTACAGCAAAAGTAGACATAGCAACGTACAAACGTTTGTTAAAGCGTGATAAAAGTGCCTTAGATTTATTAGTTGGTAAATCTGTTTCAGCTGATTTACTGCCTAATAAAGACCTGACTAACTTGATCAGTATGCCAGAAGTACCCGTTGGTTTACCGTCTGACTTGTTATCACAGCGCCCTGATATTAAAGCCGCTGAGCACTTAATGCTTGCTGCTAATGCCAATATTGGTATTGCTCGTGCGGCGTTTTATCCAAGCATAAGCTTAACAGCCAATGCGGGGTCTGCTTCAAGTGACTTAAGTGGCTTGTTTGATTCAGGCTCAGGTACATGGAGTTTTGTGCCGACAATTAGCTTACCTATTTTTAATATGGGACGTAACCAAGCAAATCTTGATGTAGCAAAAGCAGATCAAGAAATTGCAGTGGCAACGTATCAGCAAAAAATTCAAAATGCGTTTCGCGAAGTTGCCGATGCACTTGCTGATAGAGAAGGTTACCAAGAGCAATTAAGTGCCCTTGATATGCTTATAAGTAGCCGACAAATCACGTTTGATTTATCAAAAATGCGTTACGAAAAAGGCGCAGATAGCTACTTGCAAGTACTTGATGCTCAGCGTACGTGGTACGGCGCTGAGCAGCAGTTAATTGCGGGTCAGCAAGCGTATCTTGCGAGTCAAATTAACTTGTACAAAGCGCTTGGTGGCGGATGGAATGTAGCCAGTGAAACAACTCAGGAAGAGAAATAATATTTGCGGCTTTTAAAGCCGCATTACATATTTATATGGCGAGACTATTTATAGCTCTTGCTTTACTGAGTTTATGACTTGGTAGTGGAGTTGAACATGAAGCCTAAAGCAAAAAGGCAAACAGATCCCGCGATAGCACTTGCTAGGCGTGAGCAAATTTTAACAGCTGCTGCAGAGTGTTTTCGCCGTAAAGGTTACCACGGTGCAGGTATGGCAGAAATATCTAAAACGGCAGGGATGAGTGCAGGCCATATTTATAATTACTTTGAAAGCAAAGAAGCCATTATAGAAAGCATTATTGAAAAAGATATGGAAGAAATGTTCTCTATCTTTCAAAAGTTTGAAGATCACCCCGGTGATGTTTTAGCAGCTCTTTTAGATGGCTTAAATATTGGTGTGCAACGACACATGGATACGGGCTCGTGTGTTATTGATTTAGACATGATGGCAGAAGCAGGTCGTAATATGAAAGTCGCTACTCTTTTGCGCGAAACTGATATTCAAGCAAGAGGGCGCATGAGGCAGCTTTTAACAAGCGAGCGAAGTGCGCTCAAAGACATTGATGAGCTTGAACTTGAAAGCCGAATTAATGTTATATTTTCGATGATGGCAGGGTTATTACTCAGAAAGTTACTTTACCCTGAACTAACCGAAGAAACGGTACTTATAGCGCTTCGCCCTGCGATGAAAACATTACTGATGCCATTTGATAAAGCTCAGTAACGTTAAAAATAGATGACTAAAAGTAAGCTAGCCAATACCTTGGCTAGCTTTTTTATTTTAGCCCACAAATTTGTCCATTAGTATCTCCTTGCTCTTTTGCGCTAAAAAGAGGACGTTGGGTATCGTTATCCACAGTGGTCCTGTTTTCTTATTATCATTGAGTAAACGGTTGAAATGGTGATTTGGAGGCAAAAATTGCTATTCAACTTGAATTTTGGTTAAGAGAATTACTAACGTACTGAACCATATTTATTTTTCTCTTACCATTTATTTTCCAGAGTTCAAGTTATTTATACTGGCTGAGTTATACGTTAATACAAGCGACAACCGTTAAGATATTGAAACTAAACATGTAGGTATAATTTATTCACATGTCTGTAAAAAGTGCACAAAGAATGAGTTCACTTGAGGGAGTGTATTTTATTATTTTAAATATCAGTTGGTTAAGATATATTTTTGAGTTTTAAGTGTTTTTTATATGGCGTGATACTTGCAAAATAATTTATACAGCCGTTTAAATTAAGATTAAAAAACGGGATTATTTATAACAAGGAGAAATTATGTGGGCTGCAATTGGTTATTCACTTTTAGCACTACTGCTTATTTTTATTGGTTGGGAAGTGGACTCTGTTTATTTTGCTATTGTTTTTTATTGGACTGCACTGTCACTTTTATTAGTGAGTACCGCGTATATTTTTAATACAGCAAAAATATTTAGAAAACGTGAAAATGGGGTGATCCCTTTTTATATACGCTGGGCGTTTGTGCCATTTCTGCTTGGTGTACAAATCTATAATGCTTGGTCACGTAAGCGCGATAAAGTACCGCCCATTCAACAAATAAACGAAAATCTATTTTTAGCTTGCCGATTATTCCCCTCAGATATAGATACATTAAAAAGTAACGGGATCACGGCTATTTTAGATGTAACGTGTGAATTTGACGGCCTCGAATGGAGCTCTACGCAAGAAAGTATTGATTACTTAAATATTCCGGTACTCGATCATAGTATTCCTACCCATTCGCAGTTAAATCAGGCTATTAATTGGATACATCACCATATTAAAGAAAATCATCGCGTTGTTGTACATTGCGCTTTAGGGCGTGGGCGTTCAGTTTTTGTTATGGCGGCTTATTTATTGAGTCAAAATAAAAATGCAGATGTACATGAAGTGCTTGCACAAATAAAAGAAACCCGCGAAACCGCAAACTTAAATAAGCATCAGCTTCGTCATCTAGCTAAACGCCATAAAAAAGGCGAACTGCTGATTAAAAACAAAGCCGTTTTAATTGCAAACCCTGTATCTGGTACACGATTATGGCAAGAAAAAGAGCATTTAATTGTTGCGCGGCTATCGACCTATTACGATTTGAAAGTGCTTACTACTTCAAAAGAGGTTAATGGTATTGAGCTTGCTAAACAGGCAATTGCGCAAAATCCAGATATTATAATAGCGTGTGGTGGCGATGGTACCGTAGCAGAAGTTGCAAGCATACTTGTAAATACACGATGTAAACTAGGTATCATCCCAATGGGTACAGCGAATGCACTAGCCCATGTATTAATGGGTATTAGCT
Organism: Pseudoalteromonas sp. S3431; assembly: GCF_000690035.1. NCBI lineage: Bacteria > Pseudomonadati > Pseudomonadota > Gammaproteobacteria > Alteromonadales > Pseudoalteromonadaceae > Pseudoalteromonas > Pseudoalteromonas sp. S3431. The sequence continues at coordinate 67,782 of NZ_JJNY01000011.1, read as the reverse complement.
CTAAATTTATTCCTGTAGAACAAGCTTGTGATTTAATTATAAATGGTCAAACAAGTTTAATAGATACTGCTTATTGCAATAATGAACTGGTATTGTTGCTTGCGGGTATTGGCTTTGAGCAGTCAATGATTGAAAAAGCAGATAGAAAATCCAAAAATAAATCAGGGCAACTTGCTTATTTGAACGGCTTTTTTCAAGCCTTTAACGAGCAAAAATCATTGTTACTTAACGTAAAGCTTGATGACAATGAACCTCAAGAAATTTGCACCAATAGCTTTATTGTGGCTAATGCTGCGCCTTTTACAACGTTATTGGCGCAAGGTGGCGGGCAACCTGATCATAGTGACGGACTACTCGATGTAAATTGGTTAACACCAAATAATGAAGATTCAACTACAGTACTAAGTATTGCAGAACTGATGTTTAGTAGTTTAACGCAAACACATTTAGCAATAAATTCGCACCATACAAATGCTAAAAGGATCGAGGTTACAGGCGAAGGAGAGCTTAAGTATGTACTTGACGGTGAGGTTAAAACAGCTCAAAAACTGGTTATTACTATTGAACCAGCCTCATTAAATGTGATTTGTAAAGAACAATAAATCGCGCTTGCTACAATCAAAAAAGGAGCTAAATTAGCTCCTTTTTTACATCATTTTTTAATTGATGGCCAAACAAACCCTGTAGTATCCGGCGCTTGAGAAGATGTTTCTCTCGGTGCACTTTTTGGGCTACGAATAGGTTTGTTATTTATAGTGTGAATATAAAGTGCTTCCACTTTATCGCGAGCCCAAGGCGTTTTACGCAAAAACTTTAAACTCGATTTAATGCTCGGTTGATCAGTAAAGCATTTGATTTTTACTTGCTCGCCAAGTGTTCTCCAGCCAAGTCGCTGTTCTAACTCAACAAGTATTTGTTCTAACGTTACCCCATGTAAAGGGTTTTTAGGTTGATTATCCATAGCCATACTACTTATTTAAACTGCGTGCATTGTAGCTCAAATCAGCTTTTAGCGCTAATTCACAGTGATTGTTTTAGGAGCTGTTGGGTAAATAGCATTACCTTGTTTATCTATTTTAAGCCAAATGAGTTGGCTGTTACTGTGCTGGGGTGTTTTAGCACCGCACAAAAGTGTAAATGAGTGAATTTGTATTAACGCCCCTTCGCTATAGCGTTTGTTGTCATACCAACAGTTAGCTTCTTCATTTACAAACTGGTTTGCATCAATAATTGAATGGGTTTTAAGCGTTGTTGCTTCACTAAGTATTGAATACGATAAGCTGCTAAAACAAAAACATAGAATTAAAAAGTTACGCATTAGAGGCCTTTAAATAGGGGGTAAAAATAATACATTAAGCTAAAAAACGTGCTAGTGTAAAGTACACAAAGTGATTTAATTATAAACTTAGTTATTCACAGAACAATAAAAAGGTGCACACAATGCAATTTAATCAAACAATGATCGAAGAATTCACACTATTAGCAAAATTCCCTCGCGACAGTAAAATGCAAGGTATTAAATTACATTCAGACGCAGAGCCAAGCTTACTTAGCGCAGCGCAACGTTTATTTGAAAAAGGGATTATAGATAGCCCAGATGGCGGATATTTAACTGATCTGGGCTTAGATTTAATTGAGCACGTTACGGTTATTCATAGCGCGCTACAAAGTTAATCTAAATTGGCTTAATTTGCATCGGGTTGATTTTGCGGTGCAGCGTCATTAAATGCAGCTAATTTATTACAGTGTTCGTAAATGGCTGCAATTTTTGGATAAGCGCTCATATCTACGTTAAAACGAATTGCATTAAATACTTGCGGCACTAAACAAATGTCAGCAAGTGTTGGTTGGTCACCAAAGCAGTAGCCATCATTTTCGTTTAGCATCAGTTCTATTTTTTCAAAACCAACTTCTATCCAATGTCGATACCATTTATTTTTAGCCTCGTCATCAACACCTAATTCGTTTGATAAATACTTCAGCACGCGTAAATTATTAACAGGATGAATATCGCAAGCAATGGCAAAGCTTAAGTTTCTTATTTGCGCCTTTTGCCACGCAGTCCCTGTAATTAATGGCGATTGCGGATAAGTTTCATCTAGCCATTCCAGTATTGCAAGCGATTGTGCTAAAACACCATTATCGGTTTCAAGTGCAGGTAGTAACCCTTGCGGATTAGCCGCTAAGTATTCTTCCCCAAGCTGCTCCGATTTTAAAAGGTTAACAATAGCAAGTTCATGATCGATTGCTTTTAAGTTAAGCGCTATACGCACTCTATAAGCCGCTGATGAGCGAAAGTAGCTGTATAATTTCATAATTAATCCTGTGAACCTGTAAATTGTTTTTTAATAGTACGCCAGCAATCGGTGTAGTTTAGTTGGCGCTCTTTACCTTCTAATGCATATTTTGTCGGTGAAATTATATAGCGCGACTCAAACATAAAGGCCAATGTGTTTTCGTATTTTTGTGGTGTAAGCTCAGCGTTTGAGGCTTTTTCAAATACGTCGGCTTCAGGTCCATGTGGCGACATACAATTGTGTAAACTTGCGCCACCAGGTACAAAACCATGCTCTTTTGCATCATACACACCTTCAATCAAGCCCATAAATTCACTCATAATATTGCGGTGATAATAAGGCGGGCGAAATGTATTTTCGGCTACCATCCAACGCGGTGGAAATATCACAAAATCGACATTTGCCATACCCTCAGTAGCAGAAGGAGAGGTTAGCACAGTGAATATAGATGGATCGGGGTGATCAAAGCTCACTGTATTCATCACATTAAAACGCGATAAGTCGTATTTATAGGGCGCACTATTACCTGTCCATGCAACCACATCAAAAGGAGAGTGCTTAATTTCACAGCTAAATAAATTACCGTTAAATTTAGAAACAAGCTCAAAGTCACCTTCTTTATCTTCAAAGGCAGCAACGGGGTATTGAAAGTCTCTGTCGTTGGCATAACCGTTTGCACCAACAGGTCCTCGCTCGGCAAGCTCAAGAGCATGGCCATAATTTTCACAAATATAACCACGGGCTGTATCGTCAATTAAATCAACAGAGAACTTAATTCCTCTGGGAATTACAGCAATTTCACCTGGCTTAATGCTTAACTTACCGCACTCGGTGTGAATTAATAACTCACCTTGCTGAGGAACAAACAACATTTCGCCATCGGCATTGCAAAAGTAACGTCCTTGCATTGACCGATTAGCGACATATACATGAATGCCAATACCAGATTGCCCATTAGCATTGCCATTAGCTGCCATCGTTACCAAGCCATCAATAAAGTCAGTAGACTGTGAAGGCATATCAATAGGATTCCAACGTAGCATTGTTGGTGGTGTTACGGCTTCAGTGATTGGAGCTGTTCTTATTAGGCCGTTATCAATTGCTTGGTAATCTCCTTGCACTACAGACGGACGAAGACGGTAAAACCAAGTGCGGCGATTTGAAGCGCGAGGAGCCGTAAACGCAGTCGAACTAAATTGCTCGGTGTATAAATCGTATTTAACCTTTTGTGGGCTAAATTGCCCTATTGGCAGTGCACCGGGTAGCGCTTGTGTTTCAAATTCATTACCAAAACCGGTCATATAACTTAATTGTGTCGCCATTACTGACTCCTGTGAGAGGGGGTTGGTTTAATATTATTTTTATTTCAGTTAAGATACTCTCAAGTGAGACTAATATCAAATGTGCAAGTATGCACCTGCGTAAATATTAATGAACACCAAAGTAAGCCTTATAAAGCTGGGATAACCAAAAATGAAAATTGATTTAGCAACGTTTTTACCTTATCAATTAACGAATGTAGCAACACGTGTAAGTAACGACTTTGCCGAGGTTTATCAAACTAAGTACGGTTTAAATATTCCCCAGTGGCGAATACTTGCTAACTTAGCGCAGTATGGCCAGAGCAACGCAAAGGATTTATGCACGCAAGCAAACATGGATAAGTCGACAGTGTCGCGTGCGGTAAAAGTTTTAATAGATAAAGGTTTAGTGAAAAGTGAGTTAAATGCACAAGACAAACGCGCGGCCTTACTTGTACTGAGCAAAGCAGGGCAAAGCTTATATGAAAATATAGCGCCCGATGCACTGAATTGGGAAAAACAATTACTGAGCACTTTAACCAACGAAGAATACGGAGTATTAGTGAGTATTTTTGAAAAGTTAAATAATAAATTAAAAGCATAAAAAAGCCCACAAAGTGGGCTTTTAAAAAATGTATTTGTTTACAATTCTAAATTAGAAAGTGTAACGAACACCTACACGCATTTGCCATAAAGACGCATCAGATTGTACTGATGTATTTGCGTTGTTTTTGTTAAAGTCTGAGTATACGTAGCGGCCTTCTTCATCAATTGATGTTGAAATCATGCTAGCGCCTACGAAAGGACCTTTCTTAAGTACGCCCCAATCATCGTTTAACAGATTTGTAAGGTTATCAATTACGAAGAATGCTTCACCTTTGTGACCTTCCATAAAACCTGGAAGCTCTTGTGTCACTTTAAAGTTAAACTTAACAAACCAATCAGAGTTCTCTGCGTTACGGCTAGTCGTTTGACCACGTTTTAAACCATTTGATGCAATAAATTCATTGAATTCATTGATATCAGCAGCACTCATGTCGTAAACAACGTTAGGATCGTTTTCTAGTGGAACATACAATAGCTGGCGGTTGCCATTCCAGTTTGAGTCACCGAATTTGCTATCACTGCCATCAAATGTGTAGCTGTAAGGTAAGCCTTTATATGCTTCACCGAATAGGTTAAAGCGAGTAGCAAATCCATCAACAAACTCATGACTATAACCAAGAGTCATAGTAAAACGATGTGGGATTTCGTAATCAGATGAAGCAACACCTGGGTTACCTGGATCTGTTAGCGCAATATTACCGTAGTTAGAACCTGCTGTAGAGCTAGTCATTGGGTTAACATCATCAGAATCTGTGTATGCATAACCAAAGTTTACGCTCACACCATTATCAAACATCTTGCTAACCGCTAATGAGATAACCGATGAATCACCGCTATCACCAGTTACATTTGTAAGAAGGTATTCCTCCTTGCGACCTTCAATTGACTCGTAGATAGGGCGACCGTCAAAAGTATTTTCGCCGCTATCTTGAAGAGCGATGTCACGCGTTAATGCAGCGTCTCTTTTCTTAGAGTATAAGTAATCAAGTGAAATAACATACTCGTTTTCAGTTGTGTATGTTGCACCAAGTGAATACTTCCATTCTGAAGGAATTTCGAAGTCTGGGTCAACAGCGTTTGTTGCTGAATCACCTGAGCCGATTACAGTATTACCAACCTCATCAAATAATTGCTGAGGAACTTCAAAACCTGGTTTACCAGCATTTACATTAGCTGTATTGAATAAATCAATTTTATTATCGTCATCGCGAAGTAATGTACCAATGTTTGTTATACCATCATTCGAATATGAATTTGATAACCAAACGTTAGGATTACCGCCTGAGAACAAGCCAACGCCTGCACGTACTTCAAGTGCGTCTGTAGCGTACCATTGGAAGCCTACACGAGGTTGAATTAAATCAATACCATCAAATGTACTTTGGTTGCTGTAGCCATAGCGATCAGTAAAGTTTTGATTTAAGTTAGGTGCATCATCACTGGTGTATTTATCATAACGTAGACCAAACGTGATGTTTGCATCTAAATCAGTGAACGAGTACTCGTCTTGCACGTAAAATGTATGTTGAGCGTATGAAAAGCTCGCAGCAGCATCATTTGGATCATTCGTACCTGCCGCATTATTGTAGTAGATACGGTCGGCAAGACCTGCCTCAAAATTATTTATTGAGTCAAAACGATATTCACCTTCAGTATGCTGAACGAATAAGTTAAATACATCTAACTCTTCGAACTCATAACCAGCAGTAATTGTATGTTGATCAAGGTAGTAAGTACCTGCAACTTTAAATGTAGTTGTATCGTAATCTAAGTCATTTGATTGACGTGAATCATCTGGACCAATATAAACTGTACCACCATCGTCGGTACGAATTTGCATTTCACCAAAGCTGCTTGCTGCATCTAGTGATTGTACTGTTGCATCAAGCTCAGATTTACCAATTCGAACTTCAGTAGAGAAGTCATCTGACCAATCAGAGTAAACAGATGCAATGATTGAAGTGAATTCTGCACTTTGGTCATAAAAGTGGTTAGATAGTGATACACGGCTAGAGCCAGTATCAGACTGTGAAACAGTATTACCATCGTTGTAGTTGTAGATTAAGTTTGCGCGGTGATCTTCGTTGATGTTCCAATCTAGTTTAACTAGTATTTTTTCATCTTCAACAGGCATACTTGAAGGCATACCACCGGCATCATAACCGTAAACAGATTGAGAAATGCTCTGAATTCGAGAAATATCATCAGCAGTTACACTACCGCTGCTTAAACCATCGTAGTTAAACTGTTGAACGCCTTCAAGTTTTTCATATGAAGTGAATAAAAATAGTTTATCTTCAATTAGTGGAAGACCTACGTTGAAGCCGTAACGTTTTTCAGTATAGTTACCGTTATCAACGTCATCACCTTCAATTTTATCACCCTTGAAAGAGTCGCTAGTGTAATCATAGAAAACAGCGCCATGAACATCATTGCCACCAGATTTGGTTACTGCGTTGATGTTACACGATGTAAAACCACCGTATTGAACGTCAAACGGTGCAAGTTCAGCTGAAACTTGTTCAATTGAATCAAAAGAGAAAGGGGCGCGAATAGTTGGGTAACCATTTGAGCTTAAGCCGAAGTTATCGTTCATACGAACGCCGTCTAGCGTTAAGCTGTTGTAGCGAGGGTTACCACCACCACAGTTAATTGAACCACGGCTATCATCGATTGTGATACGTGGGTCAATACGGATAATGTCTTTTAAATCACGGTTAATAGCTGGTGTATTTTCAAGATCAGTTAGCGTAAATGTAGACGCCGGACCAGTACCACCAGACATAGAGCTAATTGGCGCGCCAGAAACTACAATTTGTTCCATGCTTGATTGTGACTCAAGAGAAACGTTTACTGGGTAGTCGTTACCAATATTAAGAATAATGTTATTGAATTCTTGGTCTGCATATACATCAGAATCAACAATTACTTTATAAGGACCGCCAACACGTAGGCCTTTGGCTGTGAAATAACCAGCGTCATTTACTTCAGTTGTTTTTACTGATCCAGAAGGCACGTGTAAAATTGTTACTTTAGTGCCGGCTGCTGGGTTGCCATTAGGCCCCATTACTTGACCTTTAATTGCAGAGGTCGTTTCGTTAGCCATTGCAGCGCCACTTACACCAACACATGCTGCAATAGCAAGTGAAAGAGCTGTTTTGCGTAATTGAGTTTTCATTTAATTTTCCCGTGTAGTTAATAATTAAATTTTTATATTTTTATTTTAAATTTTGAAAAATAAACAGTCGAAGTTCATTTATTCAAAATCCGTTACTAGTGTACCTCATTTATTCGTTACAAATAAAATACAACTGCAATATATTTTTAATAAATAGTACTATTTTTGTCTATTTGAGTGTTTTTTTGAGCAATAACTCTATATCGGGGTATATATTACGCGGGCTTTATGACAAACATGTGAAATTATAGGGAGGAATATGAAAAAACCCATTACAAATTGCAATGGGTTTATTGTGATTTACAAATAACTTAACACGTTATTTGTATTGTTTTTAAGGCTTAAAATTTGTAGCTGATACCAACTTTAGCCTGCCAAGCTGATGACGATGAACTGATTTGCGAGTAATTACGCACATCCGCACCGCCAAAACTGTTGTCTATTTTATATCTGCCTTGATCATCAAGACCACCAAAGTCATAAATAGTTTGGTTAGAGTAACCTAAGCGCTTTTCTATACCCCAGTCACTGTTTAAAAGGTTTGCGAAGTTATCAATCATAAAGTAAACCTCACCACTGTGACCTTGTGCAAAGCCAGGTATTTCTTGCTTGATGCTTACATCCATGGTTGTTACCCAAGGCTGAGTTGCTGTGTTTTTACCTAAAATACCACCACGTTGAGATATACCAGCACGCTCTAATAACGGTTCTAACTCAGCCCAAGTCATTTTAGAATCAGCCCAATTTACATTCGGATCATCAGCACCTGTAGGAATATAAGGTAAGTAGGCACCATTAGAGAATAAAGAGCTTGTATCGCCTAAATCACCTTTTTTATACATATTCATAGTATAACTAAATGGGCGACCTGAACGACGCTCAAAATACACGTTAAATTTAGTAGCATATCCTTCAAAAATTTCAGTGTTATATGCTAAGTTAATTTTAAAGCTGTGCTCAACTTCGTAAAAGCCACGTGCTGCAATATCTTCATTACGATTTACTGTAATATTGTGCTTATAGTTACCTTCTGCCTGAGAGGCTGAACCTGCTGATGATTCTGTAACATCTTGGTGAGCATAGCTTGCCGATACAAACAGGCCATTGTCCCATTGTTTAGCAATACCCGTTGAAATAATAATTGAACGACCATCATCCGATGAATTAGTCATTTCTATGTCAACATTATCGCCACTGTAAATACTTTGATTGATAACACGTTCGCCGTCCGCTGCTAAGCCTACTGGGTTAATAGACGAATTATGCCATACCGCTTCATTCTCTTTTTTATGATAAGCAATCTCTGCTTGCCATTTAAAGCCATCACCTAATAGTTCAGAATCAAACTCATATTCAAAACCTATTTGAGTACGAATGCTTGAAGGCAATTTAAAGTCAGGGTCGATATACGCAACGCTACCAGCACCTTGCTCTAATGTATTTTTTATTTCATCAGGAACCTGAGTAATATCAGCTGTGTTATTTGCATAGTAATCATTAATTACATCGTTTTGTGCTGATACTAAAGTAATGCCATCACTTTGGAATGAATTGTTATACCAAACATTTGGAATGCCGCCTTGGAAACGACCAATACCACCATTAATAGTAAGCGCTTCTGTTACGTAGTACTTAAAGCCAACACGAGGAAGTATAATATCTAGGCCATCAAGATTTTCTTGGTTAGTAAAGCCATACGTATTAGCAAAGTTTTCATTTAGAGTTGGTTTATCATCAGATGATAAGCGCTCATAACGAATACCTGCTGTAACTTCTAAATCGTCACCTACATAAAAAGTATCTTCTATGTAAAGCGCTAGCTGGTTACGTCTTACATCATATGCTGTATCAGCTGAATCATTAGTGTAAGCATTTTGATAAGAGAAATCATAAGAACCAATTTCACGGTTTTCAAAATTTTCTAAGCTATCAAATTTCCACGTTCCAAGAGAGTTTTGAGCAAACAAGTTATATAAACGAAGTGACTCGTACTGAGCTCCAAAGTTTATTTCATGCTCATCCATTAAATACGTAGCGTCTAACGTAAAAGTTAGGTTTTGTGTTTCTGAACGGTTTGCATGGCGGTATTGATCTGTACCAAAGTTGTAAGAAGGACCATTTCGACCGTCTTCCTCAACAGTAATGCTTCCTAAGTTAGAGCGAGTTGCGCTATCAGAGGTAACATCTTTATACGACACACCAATTTCTGTTGAAAAGTTTTCAGACCAATCAGAGTAAAGTTTAGATGAAAAGTTATTAAACTTAGTTACGTATGCATAAGTGCTTGAAACTAAGGCTATATTATCACCGCCAGTGCTAGAGTTACGCTCATCTTGGTCGTCTTGCCATTGATAAGTGAAATCTAAACGATGGTCATCACTTGCGTTCCAGCTTAATTTAACAAGCAAGTTTTTGTTTGTATCTTCTGGCGCACCGGCTAATGAATCAGTTAAGCCGTATTCATTATTTAAGATAGAGATAAAACGATTATAGTTAGCTTCAGAAGTATTAAATTCATTTGAAGCACCAGAGCCGTCAAAGCCGTAATCTAGATCTAATTCACTTGACCATTCTGCATAGTTAACAAAGTAAAACAGTTCATCAGCAATAATCGCTCCACCAACGTTAAAACCAAATCTTTCTTCAGTTTTAATCGGCTCTACTTTATTTGTAGAGTAAGTTTTATGACCTAGCTCATCAAGATCGTCTTCTTGTACAATATTATCAACATCGCCAGCTATCTCAGGAGTAGATATTTCGTAAAAGCCAGAAAATTTGAACTCATTTGTACCAGATTTTGTTACTGCGTTAATAGTACCGCCACCAAAGTTACCTTTAGAAGCTGAGAAAGGAGATACATCAACAGAAACTTGTTCAATAGCATCAAGTGCTACAGGAGGCTGAGAAGTAGGGTAGCCACCAAAGTTCAAGCCAAAGTCATCATTTTGACCAATACCGTCAACGGTTAAACCGTTAGTACGAGGGTTACTACCTGCAAACGTTAGCTCACCATTACCATTAATACTGGCAAGTGGGTTTAAGCGCGCAATATCTTTAATGTCGCGATTAAAGCTTGGCATATTTTCAATAGTGTCAGAGCCAAATGTACTGCTAGAGCCACCTGATTGTTGAACAATCTTATAACCAGACACTTCAATCTTTTCGATGTTTAGCGGAGCTAGCTGTGAGCTTAAACGGTAAGTTTCACCAAGGTTTAAGTAGATATTTTCAACCGTTGTGTCGTTAAACGTATCAGAATCGATGATCACCATGTAAGGACCACCTACACGTAAACCATTAGCGATAAACGTACCACTTTCGTTTGTAGTGAGCTCGCTAATAGTTCCCGTTGGTTGGTGAACTACTTTGATTTTAACGTTTGCAGCACTGCCACCTGAAGGCGTTGTGATTTTACCACGCATTGCAGATGAAGTATCAGCAGCCATTGCGCTTGTAGAAACACCTAGAGCTAAAATTACCGCTCCAGTTAATTTCGAAAGGCGAAGCTTAGTCATAATGTTGATTTCCCGTGTGTAGGTTATATAAATTTAATACAGTTTATTTGTCAGTCGTCATTTTCAGCGCCGTTTCTAACTCTTTTGCAGAAGGGTCAAATAAGGCATTTAGTAATCCAGCTAGTCGAATACCCGCTTGTTGTAAGCGTGTTTTTACAATTGGAGTGTTGTTATAAATGTAGCTATAACCAATTTCATCGTTGGTATATTTATAAATTTCTGTTGCTAAATTATGAGATTCTTCAACCCAAGTTTTAGGTGAGCTTTGTAAATACTCAGCAATTAGTTCTTTATTGTTTGTATCAATAAATTGTGCAAATTCGGTGTAAGACAAGTTCTGGTTTTCGATTAACTTAGTATCCCAAAGGCTGTGAAGGTTTGTTTCTTCGTTAAAAAATGAAACCTTGATACGGTTACCACCTCTGTCTTCACCTCGACCCGCATGAAATGGTTGGTGACTGTCGCCCACCAAATGCACTAAAAAACGCAAACTGAACTGCTTAGCATCTAAGGTGCTATTTTTATCAGTGAGCGTTTGCATTGAATAGTGAATGCCCTCTAGGATATTACTTACAGATTCTTTGTTTTTAGTGTGATCGTGATTGAAGCTGAAAGTTTTTCCTGGTGCTGCGTTAATGTAATGCCAACGAGATGATTTCTTTTGCCAAAAGTCGCCAGGAGCAGAGCGCATTTCATCAGGCCACGTTGATATTTGCGCAAGTGACTCACCATCAAGGTAGGGTTGTATTGCCGTTTTTGTTGTTTCGCTTATATGAGATTCTGCAATCTTCCCTACAATACGATGGCCATTTTGACCCCAAGCGTATGAGTTAGTGCTTGTGAATATTGCACTAATCAAAAGCAAAGAAGATATCGAGTATTTTATATTGTTATGCATTAGAACTTCCTAAATGAATATTTCATGGGGTTGCTATAAGCTAATGCGGTCAATTGTCCTCACTTTTAATGTTGATAGGAAGGACTTATTAAAATTCATACTTTCTTATTCACTTGTGATTAAAATCAATAGCTTATAATTAACAGGTAAAATTACTTGTTGTAATAAGTAAGTAAAGTTGTTCAAATACAATATATGATTTATTTTTGAGTGGCACTGCGTTGAATTTGAAAAATATCGTGTTACATAAAACGTTAATTGTTACATTTTTGTTTGTTTTATTGGTCGTTACGTGGGTTTGTGGACAAGTTAGTGTGTATAACGATGATTTGCATTTCCCAGTTATGATCGAAACCTCAACAGAGTGTCAAACAACAGCAACAAGTAATAAAAGCCAATTGATTGTTTTTACGCAATCAAAAAAAATAGCCAAGTTATTAACACAAAATTTGTGTTCTGATAACGTAGTGTCTAAGCAGTATGGCTCTGTAAAAGGATATTGGGGGTATAGAACGGCAGACAGCTTTGAGTTTGTTGGTAAAGGTATTGCTGATTTAATTTTGGCTAAAAATAATATTATGGCAGCCTTTAAAGCAGAGTCGACCTATAACTACCAGCCTGTTGTTGGCTTTTCTGACTACACGGCCTTTTTTATATCTTCTAAAGAAAAACCTCGAATCACAAAACAATACTTTTTAGATAAGCGCATAGGTTTGCTTGATTATCCGACCAGCCGCTCAGGGCATATTTTACCAAAGCAGACGTTTAAAGAGTTGGATATAAATTTAGCTAATTTGAAAATCACTTATGCTAGCTCTCATAACGAATTACGTGATTTACTCGCCGACGGAAAAGTAGATATTATTGCCTCGTTTTGGAAAGAGAGCGACGAAAAACGTTTTTCTAAAAACTATATTACGCCATTGAGTAATAACATTTCAGGAACAAGATGGTACTTAAAAATGCAGCAAAACAATACTGATTTATTGTGTGCAGTGCAAGCAAATTTACTTGATATGTCTAAAGATCAAAGTTTGCATTACTATCAAAACGTACAGCCATTTTGGAGTTGCGGTACTAGTTCAGTAAACTTAAAAGAGGAAGTTAGTGATGAGTAAATATAAACAACTGCTTGTTTTACTTTGCTTGTTTTTAACTTTATCGTCTGTTTTTTATATTTCTGTAACTCAAAAAAACCAGCAAGTAACTAAACAAAAAATAACGCAGATAGAAAGGCAAATAGCACTAGATTTACCATTACTTGATTTACCAAATGAGCTGCTTAAGCATTCAGGTAATAAAGATGCAGTTAACAGCTATATCAAAATCTTAAATAGCTACATTAATATGAGTGGGCTTAAAGTTGTTGCTATTGCACCAAAAAGCGAAATGGCAACACCTATAAACTCAAGCCAAATAATACGTAATTTGAGCACAAATAACGGACTCGTATTAGTTGTTTTTAGTGTTAAACACATTCACTTTCCGCTGAGTCATTTTATTTATTATTTTATATTTTTGGTATTAAGTGTGTTGATTAGTTTTTGGGTAAAGTTTGCGTTTATTAAACAAAGCAATAAGCAGTTTAGTAATGCAAAGCATCAATCAATTGTAGAGCCTACGCCGCTGATACTTATTGTTGATCTTAACGATAAAACATTATCTAGTAGTTGTAACCCAGAACAAAAAATATGTTTAGCCAATAAGCCATTGTGCTTTTATTTAGCACTTATAGAGTATTGTACAAATAACGATGATGTAGCACTTAGTCATAATAAAGATGTACCTGAGGAACTGCTAGAGCTTGCTAACAAGTATTTTTATAGGTTAGTCCAACTTGGTCACACAGTTAGAAAAAGACCAAACTTTAATAATAGTCTTGAAAAAACGTTGAGTGAAATACGTGCGGCACTAGATGAAGTACTTAACGAATGCCCTGAAGAGAAAGAATTATATTATCCACCAAAAGCGTATGGTGAGGGCTCTCGCTCTCGTTTGCATAGTTATGGGCTGGCAAATATTAGAAAAGGCAATATCGAAATAAGAGGAAAGTAGCTTGGCTACTTTCCTCTTATTATCTTTATTTACTTAGGAGCAAACTCAGCCGTTTTAAGAGGGCTGTTTTTTGATATAAAGTCTTGAAGGGCTTGGGCATCTGTTTCATCTGTACTAACAAACCCCTTTTTATTTGTAAGCGCAGGGTAGCCATCACCGCCTGATGCGTTATAGCTATTTAGACTCATTCTATACGTATTATGTTTATTAAAAGGCTGGCCATTAATAACCACATTAACTAGCTGTCCATCTTTACGCTCAAACGATAGTTTATGGTATTGCAAATAAGCACCTGCATCCGGTGGGAAGCTCGTTACTGTATTTAAATAATCCCATAAATCACTGCCTTGCCAATCCATATAAGTAATGCGATTTTTAAAAGGATGTACTTTTAAAATATCTTTATAGCTTACTTCACCAGCATCAATTGAGCTGCGAATGCCACCACCACTTATCAGTCCAAAGTCTGCACCCACTACATCCATTTGCGCTTGAATAATTACGCGTGCAAGATTTGTTTGTTGATAGCGGACTTTGTTTCTGTCACCTTCTAAACGAGCATCTACTTCACCAATGGTACCTTCAATTTGTTTAGCGCCTTTAGCTTGGTATACCGCTAAATAAGATTCAAGTTTTGAGTCTGGTTTAATGTACTCGTTCGCTAATACTTCTTTAGTTGAGCCATCAGCTTGTACTTTATCTACATACAAATTAACTGGCATCAATTTGTAGTCTAGTAACGTTAATTTTCCATTTTCAAGTTTAAACTCAGCTTTACCCACATACTTACCCCATTCATGGGCTTGCATAATGTAAGTACCGTTTTGTTGGTCTGGTTTACAGGCAAGACCTGGTTTAAAGTTATCGTCATTTACATTTGTATCGCTCATACATACAGGTTCTTGAGAGTGGCCACCAATGATCATATCTAGCGTGTTTGCAGGAAGTGAGCGAGCAAGTGTTACATCACCGGGTGCGTTAATACCAAAGCTAGCATCAACATAATGACCCATATGAGTCAGGGCGATTGTAATGTCAGGATTGTACTTAGCTTTTATTTCTTTAGCTAGTTTTGCGGTAACGTCAACAGGGTCTTTAAACTCTAAGTGCCCAATATACTGAGGATTACCAATTTTAGCTGTGTCGGTTGTTGTTAATCCAATAACGGCAATAGTTAAGCCATTTTTTTTGAATATTTTATAGCTATCAAACGCGTGCTCGCCTGTCTCTTTTTCAAATATATTGGCTGATAAAAAAGGAAAGTTCACCCATTTTTGCTGTTGCTTTAAAACATCAATAGGGTTGTCGAATTCGTGATTACCCAATGCCATTGCATCGTAACCAATCAGCGACATTCCTTTAAAGTCAGGTTCTGCTTTTTGTAAGTCTGACTCAGGAATACCCGTATTAATATCACCACCAGAGAGTAGTAAAACGGCATGACCTTGTTTGTTCGCTTCAGCTCGAAGCGAATCAATAAGCGTTTTACGTGCAGCCATGCCGTATTCGCCTTTTTCATTGTGCCAAAAACGTCCATGGTTATCATTTGTATGTAGAACAGTTAAGTATTGAGTTGAGGGACTACTAGTTGATGATGAAGTGCAACCAAGTACACTAAGAATAATTGAGAATAAAATAATAATACGCATAAAATACCTATGGATTAAGGTCTACTTAATTTATTGAGCGGGTAGTTTAAACTAGTTTAATCCTAAAAAAACGTACTTATTTACATTTTATTTAGAAGGTGCAGTTAATTGATTTGTGGCAGCACGTTCACGACGCCTTAATTCGGTATTCGCATATTCCCGCTTGCTGTGATTAGTACCTATCATCCATGTTAAAAAGCTCGCCGGTAGTTTTGTGTATGGTTCACCTTTGTGTAAACCAAAGTCGCAAATCGTTTGTTTAGTGTGTGGCATTGTTAGATCCTGTTGTTTGTGTTTTTTTAAAGTAACAAAAAGTAGTCACGCTTTTTAGATGATTTATTTGTAAATAATTAAATTTATATAGCTAAAAAGCATATAAATAATGATGTATGTAATTAATTTGTTATCAACACGGTCTAATTTGTATCAACTCGCACTTTAGAATCGATTTTAATCGCCTATGGTATTAATGTGTTAACGTATTAACTACTTATCTAAAAAAATATAACAACAGGAATGTAACATGAAAAAACTTTTACTTGGCTCAGTACTCGCTGCAGCAAGTTTTACTAGCACCGCTACTATTGTCGAAATGAACACGAGCCAAGGTGTGATAGAAATTAATCTTTTTGATCAACAAACACCTAAAACAGTCGAAAATTTTTTAAGTTATGTTCAAGATGATTCATATAACGAAACAGTGATTCACCGCTCTGTCAGTAATTTCGTTATTCAAGGTGGTGGATTTACATTTTCTGATTCATTAGATGCGATTACGACAAAGCCTACTGTAATAAATGAGCCGGTTTTTTCTAATGTTAAGGGTACAATTGCTATGGCTAAATTATCAGGTGATGCTAATAGCGCGACAAGCCAGTGGTTTTTCAATATCACCGATAACAGTGCTGCACTTGATACGCAAAATGGTGGTTTTACTGTGTTCGGACAAATTACTGCAGCGAGTCAATCTACTTTAGATAAAATTGCAGCTTTGGTGCACTGTGGTGAAACTCCAGTTGTTGATATTACTGCTGAACAATGTTCAAGCAATGACGTAACGATTAGCAGTGCTAATTTAGTGACTATTCAAAGCGTAACTGTAATGGATGATGACCCGAATTCTTCAGCAGGGCTTACAGTCACTGCAAATACGTTAATTGACGCTGACACATCAACAGATTCAGGTAGTAGCTCTGGCGGCGGGTTAATTTGGCTTTTAGGTGCTTTTTTACTTGCGTTACCTCGTTTAAAACATGCTAAATAATTAAAATTAACGGTAATGTGGATGGCGTAAACCAGTCGTCCACATTACTATTATTAAACTTTGCTATTTAAAATAATACTCGCCAAACCATCGCAAGCCAAATTGAAAACACACAAATACAACCCAGTAAAAACACGTTAAAACGTGCGCGTACGTTATTTTTACCTAAATGAATAACACTATGCACAATTCGTGTTGCTACAAATAAACAGGCCAATATAGCCACAAGTGTACTGGCGCTATTTAGTTGTAGTGCAAGTAAACATCCCGCGTAAAAAAGTACAGGTATTTCAAACTGATTCGAAAAGTTCCTATCTGCAACCCTAATAGTGTCGCCAGCCTTATCTAACTGCATTGTTTTAAAATCCCTTAAATCTAGTTGTTTATTTTTAGCTGCTGCAAAGCGCCTTTTACCCATAATGAGCATAACAACCAGTGAAAGTGTAACTTGTGTGAACATGGCAAGTATGATGATTTTTTCCATTATTTTTCCTTATTATTATTTAGAGTTTGTGTATCTTTTGATATTGAATGATTTTTAATCTTGTAAGGTTTGCAGATTCCCAATCTAATATTCGATTATGAAGTCATTTTTCACAATGTGTTACACAAAATAGCGTTATTTTGTAGAAAGTTATTAATTGAAAATGTTAGTTTAGCTTAACTATATTGCTTTGAATTGGCGCACGCTATTTTGCGCAATACTTTTTAATGGAAAACAAAAATGAAAAAGATTATTGGTTTTAGTGCTATCGCACTTGCAGTTTTAAGTGGTTGTTCAAATACGGCTTCGGTTTCAGTGGCGCCTCAGGCCTCTTTACTATCAGATACGTTAGTCGTAAGTCCTAACGATAACCGCGAATATAAAATACTTAAGCTGGCAAACGACATTGAAGTTATTTTAGTGTCAGATCCAGGTGCTGAAAAATCAGCAGCGGCACTAAGCGTTGGTGTTGGTTTACTGCACGACCCGATGTCGCAGCAAGGTATGGCGCATTATTTAGAGCACATGCTGTTTTTAGGCACAGATCGTTACCCAGATACAAAAGGGTATTCTGATTTTATGACCAAAAATGGTGGCGCGCACAACGCGTATACGTGGCTCGATATTACCAATTACATGTTTAAAATTAATAACGACGCGTTTGATGAAGGGCTAGATCGTTTTGCCGATTTTTTCAAAGCGCCAAAGCTATACCCAGAATACACAGACAAAGAAAAAAATGCAGTGAACGCAGAGTGGTCAATGCGCCGCGAAATGGACTTTTTTGGACAATTTAAACTCGCGCGTAAAATGATGGGCGATCACCCAGCTAATCGCTTTTTAATTGGTAACCTAGAAACCCTTGGCGATAAAGAAAACAGTTCACTTCATAAAGAAACGGTTGATTTTTATAATAAATACTACTCTTCAAATATTATGAAAGTTGCGCTTATTTCTAATTTACCTATTGCTGAAATGGAGCTAAAAGCGCAAAAATACTTTGCTGACATAAAAAATAAAAATATCGAAAAACCAACAGTGACTGCAAAACTTGATTTTGATAACGCTGGCGGAAAACGCGTGTTTTATGCACCAAATGAAGATGTAAAACAGCTGCAACTTGATTTCACCATTGCTAATAATAATAGTGAATTTGCACTTAAACCAAACCGATTTGTAGCGTATTTACTAAGTAATGAAATGCCGGGCAGCCCAGCGCAACTTCTTCGTGATAAAGGGTGGGTATCTCAGCTTTCAGCTTCAGCTGCACCAAATCAATATGGCAACTACGGTTCGTTAAATGTAAATGTAGAGCTTACAGATGAAGGCATGAAAAATCGTGACGAAATAGTTGCAACTATCATGCAGTACATCGACCTAATTAAAAAAGAAGGCGTTGATAGCAAGTACTTCAACGAAATTCGTACTTCCCTTAATAACCAATTTAAGTTTTTAGAAAAAGGTGATGAATTTAATTATGTAAGCTCACTTACACAAAGTATGCAAGATTATCCGTTAAATCACGCTATTAATGCACCTTATTATTATGCAAAGTTTGACGCTGACGCTGTAAACAATGTACTTGAGCAGTTAAATGCCGATACCCTTCGTATTTGGTATGTATCGCAGCAAGAAGAGACTGACTCACAACTACACTTTTACGACGGTAAATACCGCATCAGTGACATTAGCGATGATGAAATTGCCAGCTGGAAAAAACCAAGCGAATTTAAGTTAGCACTACCAACAGTAAACAATTTATTGCCTGAAAATTTTGCAATAAAAACGCAAGCATTTAAAGAGCAAAAACACCCAGAACTTGCTTACGATAAAAATGGTGTAAAAGTATGGCGCCAAGCAAGTCAAAAATTTGCAGAGCAGCCAAAAGGGCTTGTCGAAGTTTATATAAATACTCAACCAGGTTTGAACGATATCAAAGCAGAAGTCCTTTATTCTGTTTGGGCTGATTTATATAATATTCAACAAAGTCAGTTAAGTACCGAAGCAGCAATCGCCGGTATGAGCGTAAGCTTAGCACCGAGTAATGGCCTTGTTTTATCTATGAGTGGTTTTACAGATAAGCAAGATGTATTGCTTAAACAAGCTTTAACCGGATTAAAAGCCGATGAAACAGCACAAGCATTTAGCCAAGCTGTAGATCGTTTTAAACGTAATTTACTAAACCAACAAAAGCAGTTTCCGTATGCACAAGCATTTGGCGAGTATTCAAAACTAACGCGTACAGGTGGCTTTGATACAGATGCGCTTATAAAAGCCGCTGACTCACTGAGTGTTGCCGACTTAGCACAATTAAAAACAGCTACGTTTGCACAAAACGATTTACGCGTATTTAGTTACGGTAACTACGATCAGCAAGATATTGACGCGATTGCACAAGAGTTAAGTGCAACATTACCAAGTAATCATAAGCGCAGTGAATTTGCACGAAGCAAAGCGTGGTTGCCACAACCGGGCGAAACGCTGGTACTGCAAAAAGATATTGATGTAGCCGATGTAGCGGTGGTTGATATGACCGTTCATCCTGTTGCGGGTTACAAACAAAAAGCAGAAGCAGCTGTATTACAAAGCCACTTTAGAACAGTTGCGTTTGATAAAATGCGTACTGAGGAGCAACTTGCATACGCAGTAGGTGCGTTAGCTCGCCCAATTGAAGATTACTCAGCAATTGGTTTGTATATCCAAACACCGGTTAAAGGACCAAAAGAAATACAAGCTCGTTTTGATAAGTTTAAAAAAGAATACGCAGTTGAACTCGATAACATGAGCGAAGAGACTTTTGAGCAGCTGAAAAACTCTACCCTTGTATCACTTAAAGAGCAGCCTAAAAACTTAAGTGACGAAATGAGCCCACTTATAAACGATTGGTACCGTGAAAACTTTACCTTTGATTCTAAGCAAAAGCTGATTGATGAAGTTGAAAAAGTAACGCTTGCAGATATAAAAGACTACTACAAGCAAACAATGCTTAACCCTAATGCTGCACGTTTAAATGTGCAATTACGCGGGACTAAGTTTATAGAAAGTGACTTTGCCGATTTACCAAATCAAACTAAAATCACAACGCTTGATGCCTATTACAATGGCATCAAGTTACAAAAGTAATACGCTCTGTTATATGTAAAGTGAAACCGGTGCAAATGTACTGGTTTTACTTTTATACACTAACTCTTCACTTCTAAAATCGTTATTTTTAATATTTATATTTTAATGGTTTAGCTAAAAGTTTATTATTTTTACTAGGGCGTGTTGACCTGTGTGGATTGAAATTTTTTCAATCTAGAGGCGATTAAATCGCGGCGCATGTTTGGTATTTATGCTTCGTTATCGCCTATTTATGGGGAATAAACACCATACGCTCTGCCTTGCTTAAAAACCAAACATATTGCTGGAAATTAAGCCACCAAAGATCACATGCCCTAATGCAAATTCTAATTTTTCCGTAAATAATACCAACCTGTGTAAATATTTTAACAATTTATCGAATTAAATCACTCTACAGTGTTGTTAAAAATTTTTATTTAGAACAACTAGATACAAAAATTTTTGCCTAGTTCTAGCGAAATTTTCTTATCGTTAAATAGACCCCATATATGATCAGATTGGTATAACCTGAACTCCGGTTAAAATATTTACTAACGTATTGAATTAAAGTGATATTTAAATTTATTTTCTCTAGCCAGCCTATTGCAAGTAAATTCAACGCAGTTAGCGTTGAAAATAGCTGAGCGAGATAGATTTATTATCCAGAGTTCAGGTTAAATAATAAGGAAAAGTTCGGTTTATCCATTTACTCATCAACAGTAACTTCTGCTAGCATGCGTCATCGGAACCTACCTTGAATATTCGTAAAATCCATAAGAAACTTGTTTTAACCTCCACAAGTTAACATTTGTTAACGAATAGTAATTTTGTATCTTATTTTTTAATTTAAATATTGGCTTGCAATTAGTACCTTAAGAAGGTAAATTGCCGTCCCCTTCAAACTATAAGCCTGCTTTTATTTTTTAATGTAGTTATAAAGTGCTGGTATTTTTTTGTGGGTAAGTAATTTAAATAAATTAATGAGAAAAAATAATGATTGGAAAATTTAAAATATTACCGCTTGCTGCGATAATGTTAACGGGTTCAATGCATGCAGATGCAGTTGTTATTAAAAACGCAGGCTTTGAAAGTGGCCTAACATATTGGACGATAATTGATGACGCACGTGCATCAATTATAAGTAATTCTGGTACGCAATCTCTGCAATTAATGGGCTCACCAGCGCGCGTACACCAATGGATTGACGTTGAAAAAAATACAGATTACATTCTTACAGGCTATGTAAATGGTTCTGGTAAGTTTGGTGTTAATAATGGTTATGATGTAGTAAAAAAAGTAGTGTTTGATGTGAGCAAATGGCGTAAAGCTGTTGTTCCATTTAATTCTAAGTCACGTTCTAGAATTCAAGTTTACACTAAATTTAATGACGAATTCCAGCATGGTTACTTTGATGATATACAAATAGTTAGAGCTGATTCTATACCTACAAACCCAACTGAACCAACTGAACCAACTCCTGTTCCAGAACAGTGTGGCGTGACTAAGTTAGAAGTTATCGAAGCTAGCGATGATGGTTCGTATAACAACAACTACTCACCAGAAAAAGCGATCGATGGATTTTTAACTAACTCTTCACGTTGGTCTTCAAAGGGCGACGGTAAGTGGATCCAGTTTGATTTAGGTGGCGAAACTACGATTGACAGTATTAAAACAGCGTGGTTATCAGGCGACAAGCGTACTGCTTACTTTGATATTGAAACGTCACTAGACGGTGAAAACTGGACTCCTGTAGTAACAGATGCTAAATCTCAAGGTGATGACTCGCTTAATAAAGATGATTTAGGCGATGTTTACGCTCGCTTTGTACGAGTTGTGGGTTACGGTAATAGCTCATCTGAAGACTCACAATGGAATAGCTTACTAGATGTAGAAGTATATGGTTGTGATGAACTTAAAGAAAGTCCAATTGAAACGCCTACTGAACCAACAGAACCAACAGAACCAACAGAGCCACCAGCTTCCTGCCCAATTACACGCTTAAGCGCTTCAGCTACTGATGATGGTTCATCAAGCGGTAATTATAAGCCAAGTCTTGCTGTAGATAATTCTTTGAAAGACTCTTCTCGTTGGTCTTCTAAAGGTAACGGTAAATGGTTACAGTTAGATTTAGGTGGCGAGACAACAATTGATTCAATTCAAACTGCTTGGTACTCAGCGGATAAGCGCACAGCTTATTTTGACATTGCTGCGTCATTAGATGGTGTTAACTGGGATTCAATTCTTACGGGTGGAGAGTCCAAAGGAAATGAACAGCTAAATGAGAATAATTTAGGCGACGTATATACTCGCTTTATTCGAGTTATAGGCCAAGGAAATAGCTCTTCTGAAGATTCTCAATGGAATAGCTTACTAGAAGCACAACTTTACGGTTGTGGTGAATTAGTAGATAGCCCAATTGAATTGCCAACAGAGCCTACGGAACCAACAGAGCCAACAGAGCCAACAGAGCCAACAGAGCCAACAGAGCCAACAGAGCCTACGGAACCAACAGATCCTGGTGAGTCAATTCCAGATTTAGTTATTCCTGAAAACATCACTAATGGTTCACTTTTTGATCTAGAGGGGAGTGACCCAAGAATTAACGACTCTACTTTAGTATTTCTTGCACTTGAAGAGCAAGTGACTACGCCTAACGGTAACGGTTGGCGTCATGAGTACAAAATCAAAGAAAGCAAACGTATTGCGATGACGGATACGTACGAAGAGTTCCAAGCAACTATTAAAGTTGACCTTTCTAAAGGTGGTAAAACAATCGTTGCGCAGCATCACGCAGGTGATACTGGTACGATTATGAAACTTTACGTTTCTGATACTGATGAGCCTGGTTTCTCTGATAGTAAAGCTGAAAACGGTATATTCGATGTGTACGTTCGAATTCTTAATAAGAGCGGTAAAGAAGAGAAAAAAGCCCTAGGTACTATTAAGACCGGTGATTCATTTACTTTCCACGTATTAAATGATTACGGTGTGGTAAAAGTATCTGCTTTTGGTAAGGACTTAGAAACTGAAGTTGAAGATGATTCAAAGTCATACTTCAAATTTGGTAACTACTTACAATCACAATACCCTGAAGGCACAGATAATTGTGGAAAACATGGTGATTCTTCAAGCTTTAAAAAGTGTTTTGAGAAAATTGGGATTACAACGTCTAAAATTACAATGACAGACGTAACATACGTTCGTAAAACAAAATAATTTTTACGAATAACGAATCTAAACCCGTATAGCGTTTGCTATACGGGTTTTTTTATATTTAAATTTATTAACTTAGCCATTTATTTATTTGTTAATTGCCTTGGCAGTGAGCCTCAGCCTTTAAAACTTATTAACCTAGCCGTTTATGTATTTGTTACTTATCTTCGCAGTGATCCTCAAGTTTTTTATATTGGTACGTGTAATCATGAAGGCATATCTAATCTACTTTATTTGGCTATCTGCTTAAAATGATATTATTTATTCATACGCTATTGTTTTAGTGAATAAAAAATTTATAGACAGCAGTGTTCAACCCTTTAAATTTGAGGCCGTGTTTTATGTATCAAAGTGATTTGTTTAATCTTATAAATAAATGATGCAACGGGGGAGGGTTTACAGAGATTTAGTTAAATAGAAGTGAATGATTACGCAGTGGATGATTGAATAGCGAAACATTCACATCAGTAATTTATACTGATGTGAATGTCGTTCTTATTGCGATGTCTTATAGTGAGTTTAAAAACGCCAACAAGGCTGAGCGTCTTGTATTACTCAGAGATTCATAAGCAATACGTGATTGCTCTGCTTCTCCACCGTGCCACATGATCGCCTCATTAATAGTACGTGCACGGCCATCATGAAGGTAGTTTGCGTCAGGTGTGCACACGTCGTCACCTTGATAACCTGTTGGATTAGTTACTCCTGCGGTTACACATGCGGATAAACCAAGGCCCCAAAGTGGTGCTGTGCGCCACTCTGCACCGGTTGCATTTCCGCCACCTAAGTTATCAGCTAGACCTTCACCCATATCATGGAGTAATAAGTCAGTAAATGGGCGAATAGTTTGACTGCGAAGCTCTGCGTGTACAGCAAATTCACTGGTTTTCATTGTGCTTCTATGACAGCTTTCACAACCCGTTTCGTTGAAGATCGTTTCACCTAATATTACACTTGAATCATCAAGATCGCGCTGTGCACGAACACCTAATAAAGAAACATATTTAACTAAATCATTTAGGTGTTCATCAGCAAGCTCACTGCCTGTATTATTTCCACAGGTTGTTTGCTCTGGCCCACAATCAGGAGTTGGCAATACCGATGTCATTACACCCATATCTGTATTTAATGCGCCAGCAACTTGATGCATAATACTTGTTGCATTACCTTTATAACCAAATCGTCCTAAACGCGTTTCGCCTGTTATAGGGTCAGTGGATAAACGAGCTTTGCCAGAGATGCCATCTCCATTAAGATCTGCTTCATCTTCACGTTCTAATATTGTCTCTTCACTTATTGCTTCGAGTAAGCCTAAACCGACTAGTTGTGGTGCTAAGCGAGCAGAAAAACGTGCAGGTCGACCTTTTGAGAACTCATAATTAGGTGAGCGCAAGCCATTATTTTCAGTCCATGAAGCAATTTTAACTGTACCTTCACCTAAAGCTGAATTAATACCAATATTGTTAGATTGTAAAATATATCCACGAAGAGGATCTGGTTGGCCATTTTCGTCTGCAATTGCAAACACCCATTTATCTAATGGTTCGCCTACATCAGCAACAGAGGCACGGCCATTTCGTTGATGGCAACCAGCACAAGATGCATTTACGTAGTTCGGCCCCGCTTTACCTGCGAGTTCAGCGAAAATACCATTTTCAACGCTTTCATCATGGCCACCTGTTTTAAAATTAGTGTGATGAACACGACGACCTTTAACAAATGTTTGACCATTAATATTCGATAAATTAGTTGCCATTTGCATAAAGTGATTGTCAGACTCCGCAGTATAATTGTATGGTAAAGTAGTACCGCCACCTAAACGGCCATGTTCTGCAATAGGGTATGAATCTTCGCGTTCTGATGTTGAATCTTCAAATTCACCCACTGTTTTCCATGGTACAAGACCTTCACCTATAATGTACAAATAGGTTGTGCCGTAATAATTTTCACGCCCCTCTGGTACACCGTCTAGAAACTGACTTACTTCAAATTCCATCCGTTGACCCACAGCCAATGGGATATTATCAGATGCTGACCAGTTTAAAGGGCGGTAACGATCAATAACTAAATGGTAACGGTATTGATCGCCATCATTACTTATTTTATTAAAGTTATGATCGTAACTGCCGTTATCTAATTCAACAACATTACCCCCTAAATTACCATGGTATTCAGCAACTGTATTTAAACCGCGATACCAAGCTCTAAGTTCTTTTGCGCCTAATTTCCATTCAGTAATAAAAGTAATTTCAATAGTTGAGCCACCTTTAGCTACGTAGTCAGCAAGCTCAAACTGTGCTGTTCGATGCGTCCAATAGTGTGATAAATAATGATCGTAGGCTTGAAATTGGTCCTCTTTTGCATGACGATCGCGCCCACGATCGGCAAAGCGAGTCACTAATGCATCGCCTCTGTCGAATGATATGGCTTGCTCAAGTACCGTATTGGCATTAAATAAAGGAACAATACTCGTTAAATCTGTATTAAGAGGATTGTCAGCGCCGTTGTTGCTGCCATTGTCGCCGTTGTTGCTGTCATTGTCGCCGTTGCTGCTGTTATCGTCGCCGTTATCGCCGCCGTTATCGCCGTTATCGTCGCCACCGTTGTTAGTGAACGCAGTGCTACTAAATACTAAGTTAAACCAAGGTGACGTTTTTACTCTGTAATCACTGTCTAAATATGTAAAAGAGTAAATAATCTGATCGCCATCATTTAGCCCAGTAAGGCTTCTTGTGTTATTATTACCATTGTTGGCCATTCTGAAATTACGCTGTGTACCTTCATTGACAAAATAATGTACATCAGCCC
This sequence comes from Pseudoalteromonas sp. S3431, assembly GCF_000690035.1. Classification (NCBI taxonomy): domain Bacteria; kingdom Pseudomonadati; phylum Pseudomonadota; class Gammaproteobacteria; order Alteromonadales; family Pseudoalteromonadaceae; genus Pseudoalteromonas; species Pseudoalteromonas sp. S3431. The sequence continues at coordinate 41,412 of NZ_JJNY01000011.1, read as the reverse complement.
AATCAGGTAAATTAACAACAAAATCTAGTGAACTTTGCGAGGTGATTTCAATATCTAAGATATTGGTTTGTATGATTTTACAACCAGCTTCATCGACAACTGAACCTGGTAGAGTATCGGTGCATTGATCTTGAGCATCAAGTACTCCATCATTATCACTATCAATAACAGTATCGATTATCTCTGGTTCTATAAGCGTCAACTCTAGCCAATTAAAGTTAAAACTTCCGCTTTGTGCTGTAATAGTTAATGTATGTTGCGATGCTTCTAGTTCTACTGTATTTAAAAACAATGTTTCATATTCATGCCAACCTTCAGTAGCTGTAACACCGGTTGCAATAGCTTCACCATCAATAGATAACGTAAAGCTACCCGTTATTGCAGAAGCAACGCGGGCATTGATATCGTATGTACCTGCACCTAAATTTAGTGTGTAATCAAGAAATTCTTCTGGTTCTATCCATCCAACATTGTAGCCACCGCCTTGATCTGTTGTTGTTCGTATGTCAACAGCATCATCACGGTATTCACCACCAATATTTATCGGCGTCTTATCATAGTAGTTAGTGTAATCCTCAGCTTCAATGCGCACACTTTGTGCAGTTATTATGTGGCAGCCGTTATTATCAACATTTTTACCAGGCTGGGTATTAGGGCAAATATCATTAGTATCTAATACACCGTCATTATCAGTGTCATCTTGGTTAGAAGTTGTATTACCACCTAACCACACTATGTCATCTATCGCCATTTCAAAGGGGGCTTTGGGTAAATCATTATCAAGACTTGTAATATAAAAAAGGCCTTTTAATGATTGCAGTGCAATTAATTCACCACGCAATTCATTAACAGGAATATTCACTGTAGACCATTGACCATCTCGAATTAACCCATAATGTTCTTCATTAGCTGGAAATTCGATCCAATTTATATTTGTATATGTATCTTCAATACCGATTTTAAACGATACGTCTGCTGGTATTTTAATTTTAAAACTTAATACACCATCCTCTGTAAAGTTACTTAGATTTCTTACTTGGCGTGCTTGAACCCCTGCACCAAACCATTCATTTTCAGAGACATAATCCCACGAAATAACATTACCACCTTCAAATGGCGGTTCATCACCTGCAGTAATAGACTGCGTATTCCACACAAAAATGTCTGCATTTGTGCCTATTTCAAGTTGGTTGTTAGTTTCTGTTGTGTCTGTGTATATGCCAAAGCTGCCATTTTCTGGAACTGTTTGATCACCAATAAATACTTCCCCTTGGCCATCTAATTCATACACTCGAACGTAATCTACGTACATTTTTGCCGGTTTTATAGCGGTGACTTGGTTGTTGGTTATGGCATCGGTAAAATTACCACCGACAGCTAAGTTCAATAGTAAATAAAAGGGAGCTTGAAACTCACTCGACTCATCAGTGATAGTAAAAGGTGCATCGAACATATCAATTTCAACGCCGTTATCTTCAACAGTGAAGCGTATTTGCGAGTCGGTCCAGTAAGTGCGATATGTTACAAAGCGGTTTGTTAATGGCTCATTTGATACGTGCGCATTATCGTTTTGCCAAGCAATGCTTGCAGCACATGTTGGATTACCATCACTACAGGCATCGTCGGTGTAAAAAATTAAGTTAGAGCCAACGTAGCTATTAATATCAGCCCCAGGAAAGCCTGCATCCACGCGTGCTTGTGCTTTGTGGCCCATTTCCATCATGTCTATTTCGCCTTTGGCAGGCCAAGATTGGTTTGTAGTGCCAAGTAACCATGCTGCTGGCCATAATCCAATACCTACATCGGGTACCATCATGCGCACTTCGATCATGCCATATTTTACAGCAATTTTATTGCTAGTTTGTACTTTACCAGAAGTAAAGGCATAACCATTACTTGCTTCATCTCGAGCTTCTAAAATGAGAGCCTTATTTCCCGCTTCATTGGGTATGTTATCAATGTATGCATTACTTTTAGCATACCATTGGAGCTCTTGATTCCCCCAACCACAGAGACCTTGGTCACACCCGTCTCCAACATCAACTGTCCATATTTCATCATCTAATGTGTTGAAATTCTCCTCCCAGATTAGATTTCCAATGGCAGCATTTGCGTGTATTGTTGGGCACAGCAAAAGGATTGCTAATCCTGTGAGTAGTATTTTCTTTTTCATATGGTAGTTCCTGATATCTCTACTATTAAACAAATCATTAGTAAAAGTAGACGCAATAAATTTAAAAAAGCGCTGTCTTTTTGCTACAAAAATAGATAACTAACTCATTAAATTAAATGTGTTCGAAATTTAATTGTGAACAAAGTATTTTGCTTTTTGGTTTACCTGCTACTATTTAATGATTTTTTATTGGTACTATTGTATTGGTTTAAGTGGGTTTGTACGTGCTTATGGGTTGTTTTTGGTGTTGGTGAGGATGATATAAAATAGGTACAATTTTGTCATTATAAATTTAATACAAAAGAGCCTTACGATATATTTAATAAAAAAGTAAAAAAGGTGTTGCTAGAGCACCATCACGATCAGGCTAACGAAGTAAACTACGCACCAGAAGAAAAATTGAAGATATATTTTGAGGTTGATTAAAAATTCGATTGGCCAATTTTTTTAGCAATATCTAAATTGATGTTTAGCCATATTTTTTCAAGCGTTGATACCAAACCGTCATAGCCGTCATCATCAATAGGCACTATGTTTGAAAAATTATGAATACTTACAAGACGTCGTCCGGTTTCTGGATGTGTATAGTACAAGCGCCAGAGCCCCGAAATATCGGCGTTACCTTGCATATCGCCATTAAAGTGGTGAATCTCGTATTCAAGTTCATAAAATGTTTGTTGATCAAGTTCAGTAATGACTGGTAAGCCTTTTATTACCATCCAGTTAGGCATAGCATTAAAGAGTGTTTGCTGGGCTGTGGCAGTAAGCATTACATCCGGCGATTCGCCCCACAGGTTGTAATTTGCAGCATGAATTTGGTTGCTATCTATTTTCATAGCAATGCCCAAATTATTTAAAGCGCCTCTGAGTACAACAGTTTGTATTCTTAGTTGCGCATCTGTATCCGCAATGTTGCGAGACGAAGCGCCTATTGGCTGTTCAAACTGGTAATACTGTGTCGCAGTTTGTATTGATGAACTACAACCTGACAATAGTAATAATAAACTTGCAGTTAAAAATAACGATCTCATTATTGCTTCCTTGGTTTTGGATCTGCGGGTAATGATTTATCAAAAATTAGCATATTAGGTTGCTCGTTCAAACCACGAGTAAGCGGTTGTAACCCTTCACTTAAACGTTTAAATTCTTTTAATGTTTGCTGTATTTGATGATGAAGTTCAGAACCGGCTTGGTAACTGGCCATTGTTTTGTCGAATTGACGCATGGTTACTTCAAATTGCACCATACTTTTTGTCATTTTCTCAAAATTACGGTTAAAGTCACCCGGTAAATTTTGTGTGTCTTTTTGGCTCAGTAGCTCTCGCATTTCATTAGCAAGCGCTCGATAGTCAGTAAATGTCGCTTGCATTTGCGCTAAGCTATCTTCAATTTTTAAGTCATTAACTTTATTGAGTACATCAGATACTTGATCTGCCAATACGGTTATACCGCTGGAAATACTTGGAAAAACATCATATTGAACAAGTTTGCCTAAATGCGCTGCGGGTGCGTCGGGATATATATCAAAATCAACATACACCGCACCAGTTAATAAATTGCCGGGCTTTAATGAAGCGCGCATCCCACTTTCAATCCAGCCTTTTAAACTACCTTGCCAATATTCTTTAGCTGAAGCACTGTCATGATACAAACGTCCGTATTCTACTTTTATAAGTACCGGAACAGCCGTATTGTGGTTTCTAAAGTGAGCGGGCTTACCGTTAACAATTACATTAGCAGGGGCTTCTACAACAGTCCCTACACGCATACCTCTATATTCTACAGGCGCTCCTGTGCGCAACCCTCTAACGGATTGTTCAAATTCAATTAGGTAGTAATCAAAGTCGTAAAAGCGCTCTTCTAACGCTTCTTTATAGCTTTGGCTTAATGAAAAGCTATGCCCATCTTGTGCTATTTCACCCGGGGCCTGTTGCTCGGGTAACCCAACAGAAACACCGCCTTTTAAAAGTTTGCTTAAAGAGCCAGTATTTATATTAATACCGTCTGCAGAGAGGTCAATTTCAATACCCGCGTTCACCCAAAAAATAGAATTCATAGTGATGAGGTTTTGATAAGGTTCTTTAATAAAAACGCCATACTTCATTGCTTGGTTTTCCCAATCAAAAGTAGCGGTTTCTATTTGCCCTATTTTATAATTTTTGAAGAATATACCGGTGCTTACATCAAGTACTTCAGCGTTATAACTAAGGAGTTTAAAGCGACCGCCTTTAACGTCTTTACCGATAAGTGCGGGTTCATCTTGGAGCGTAAACCTTTCTTTTAGCTCTTTACTTTCTCCTGGAGAAAACTCTAAATAAACACCTGATAAAAGAGTACTCATACCACTAATGCCTGTTTCATCAATGCGAGGTTTAACGACCCAAATTTTTGCATCATCGGTTAATAAGTTATTGTAATTTTTATCTATTTGTGCACGAGCAATAACACTGTCTTGTGTGTCAGATAAACGAATATGATCGATTTGACCTATTTTTACACTGCGTACTTTTATTTCCGTTTTACCTGCAATGATACCTTCGGCTTGTGGCATTTCGATAAAAATAGTAGGGCCTTTATTTGCTTGATACTGATATAGCATCCACATGCCCACTAAAAGCGCAATTGCCGGAATGATCCAGATGGCGGAAATCTTCGGTTCTTTTGTTATTTCAGCAGTTTCGGTCATGCTTTATTCTCTGATATCTTATTTTTAGGTGAATCCCACAACAGTCGTGGGTCAAAGGCATGGGCAGCCATCATTTGGCATAATACCATAACTGTAAAAAATACAATGCCAAGACCTGGAGTTACCGACATTAAATTACCAAGCTGTACCAAGGCAACTAAAATAGCAACGACAAATACATCTATCATTGACCATTTTCCAATAAACTCAGTCAGTTGATAAATTCGAGTATAACTTTTTGTATGCCGATTTGCAGGCTTTGTAACCATAATACATAAAAAGCTCAGCACAAACGCTTTAGCAAGCGGTACAACCACACTGGCTAAAAATATAATGGCAGCAATGGGATAGGAACCACTCTTCCAAAGTGTAATTACACCACCAATTAATGTAGAGGGGGATTCATCACCTAAACTAGTGGTATGCATTATTGGTAAAACATTAGCAGGAATATAGCAAATAACAGAGGTTATTAACCATGCAGTTGCTTTTTGTACACTATAAGGGTTTCTGATGTGTGTTTTAGTGTGGCAACGCTGGCATATATCACCGGTGCATAGTTGGTGGCATACATGGCAGGCTTTAATATTTTCATCAATTGCGCGTTTTGCGTTATCAGCGCCTTCGAGTAATTTTACAGGCTTAATTTGAGCCCATAAACGCGGGCGATTTAAGTGAACAAGTGCTGCTATATATAAAATAACAAACCCTACATAAGCCCAAAAACTTGCCCCAAAGCTAATATCAGCCAGCGACATAATTTTAACCATACTGACCAGCACACCGATTAAAAATATTTCTGACATAATCCAAGGCTCTAACGCAAGGGTGAATTTCAATAACCGCCTTGCTATGCCTTCGGGCAATGTTTTTAATACCCCTAAGTGCAGAGGGATCAAAATAAGGAGTAAACCCATAGGCAGGGCAATAATACTAAGATCAATAAATAAGCCAAGTAGCTCACTATCATAATTAAACAAAATTCGAGCCGCGTCGGGCAGTGTAATAGTTTGAGTTATACCGCTACTACTAAATGAAATAAAAGGGTAAAACATACTGCTGAGCAGCATTAATAGTGCGCTAAAGCTTAGTGCAACTATGCGACTGTCGTGATTAACATCGGCTTCGCAAAGTTTATGGTGACAATGTGGGCATATCGCCATTTGTTTTGCGATTATGCGAGGTATGTCTATGATCAGATCGCAGCAGGGGCAGATAGTTTGCAATTTAATACCAGGCAAGAAGAATGTTTGTCCAATTTTGCAATATTTAATGCATTAATACAACGCGAACAGTGAATAAGCCTTTAAAAGCCAAACACTTTAATATTGTTTGGCTTTAGGGCTTTTAGTCAAATAACGCCACCGTTTGGCGTGTAAGGGCTATTAACTCCCCTGATTGTGACCAAATACAGCCATCTTCTAAACCATAACCATTTTTTGAATGATGAGTGATTGCTTCAAAGCCAAGCCATTCGCCAGGTGTTAAGTTTGGTTCTTGCACAAACTCTAAGTACCAAGACATGCTACTAGCTGGAGCGGGTTGTTTAAACATTTGTAATAACGTAGGTGGCCATGCATCTGTTAATGCAATAACGTGCGCTTCTGTTATTTGCTCTGGGGTGTGCTTAAAGCGCATCCAGCCCCCTAAGTGAGAAGTTTCTGCGCTGCTAAATGGCATAGCGCCTTGTTGTGGGCATAAATCAACATGCTGAAAAAACTCAGGCATCTGGTCTTTAACAAAAGGGAGTGTATAGCGCTCGTCTACCGGTTTTAACCCTAAAGATTTCGAAACGGGCACATTAACACCCGACTCTCTACTTTTAGCAAAACATGCTTGTACGATAACGCACACTTGTTCATTTTGAATGGCTTTGGCAAGTACCTGTGTACTGCTTTTACCTTGTCGTAATATTTCTACTGATAAAGAAAAGGGAGTATCGGCAAGCAATGGTCCTACAAAATTAGTGCTAAGAGAAAGTAGACGACGATCACTTGCAACCTTACCTCTGATTGCTTGATACAACAGTGCGGCTGATAGCCCACCAAAAGCAGTTCTGCCTTGGCACCAGTTTTCTGGAAATTGCATTGTGCTAGTTAATTGTTCGGTATTGTCTGAACTTCCAATTTTTGAAGCTTGGAGAAGTAATTGTTCAAAATGCATGAAGATGTCCTTTTAAAGTGCGATTTAATAAATTTATAACACAACCAAACTAGTCAGACCAGTAATTAAAAGCGCCTCTGGCGGTGTAAAAATCATCATTCCTTACAATTATTAGGGTTATTTTGTAAATAAATCATAAAAAATGAATTTTTTTTCATTTTTACAGTTGAAATAAGTTTGGCGCATCCCTATTTACTAAGTCATCGAACGTATTAACGAATATTGAAGTTGGAGAAGTTTCATGGGTAAAATTATTGGAATCGATTTAGGTACTACAAACTCTTGTGTTGCAGTACTTGATGGTGGCAAAGCACGTGTTATTGAAAACGCGGAAGGCGATCGCACAACCCCGTCTATTATTGCTTACACGCAAGACGGCGAAACATTAGTAGGTCAATCTGCTAAGCGTCAAGCGGTTACTAACCCGACAAATACATTATTTGCAATCAAGCGTTTAATTGGTCGTCGTTTTGAAGACGAAGAAGTACAACGCGATATCGGCATCATGCCGTTTAAAATCATTAAAGCAGATAACGGTGATGCATGGGTAGAAGCGGGCGGCGAAAAACGCGCTGCACCACAAATTTCTGCTGAAGTACTAAAAAAAATGAAGAAAACGGCTGAAGACTTTTTAGGTGAAGAAGTAACTGAAGCTGTAATCACAGTACCTGCATACTTTAACGATTCACAACGTCAAGCAACGAAAGATGCTGGTCGTATTGCGGGTCTTGAAGTTAAACGTATTATCAATGAGCCAACTGCTGCGGCACTGGCTTACGGTATGGATAAAAACCGTGGCGAAAACATCGTTGCAGTATATGACTTAGGTGGCGGTACTTTCGATTTATCAATCATTGAAATTGATGAAGTTGAAGGCGAGCACACTTTTGAAGTACTTGCTACAAACGGCGACACTCACTTAGGTGGTGAAGATTTCGATAACCGTGTAATCAACTACCTAGTAGCTGAATTCAAGAAAGATCAAGGCTTAGACTTAAAAGCTGATCCTCTTGCAATGCAACGTGTTAAAGAAGCTGCTGAAAAAGCAAAAATTGAACTTTCATCTGCACAATCTACTGAAGTAAATCTTCCGTATGTAACTGCTGATGCATCTGGTCCTAAGCACATGAACGTGAAACTAACACGTGCTAAGCTTGAATCACTAGTTGAAGATTTAGTAACTAAGTCTCTAGAGCCACTTAAACGTGCACTTGCTGATGCTGATTTATCAGTAAGCGACATCAACGATATTATTCTTGTTGGTGGCCAAACACGTATGCCTTTAGTACAAAAAACAGTTGCTGATTTCTTCGGTAAAGAACCACGTAAAGACGTAAACCCTGATGAAGCAGTTGCAGTAGGCGCAGCGATTCAAGGTGGTGTACTTGCTGGTGACGTTAAAGATGTACTATTACTAGACGTTTCTCCATTATCTCTAGGTATTGAGACAATGGGTTCAGTAATGACTGCATTAATTGAGAAAAACACGACGATTCCTACTAAGAAATCGCAAACATTCTCAACCGCTGAAGATAACCAATCTGCTGTAACAATTCACGTGTTACAAGGTGAGCGTAAACGTTCAAGCGACAATAAATCTCTAGGTCAATTTAACCTAGAAGGTATTCGCCCAGCACAACGTGGTACACCGCAAATCGAAGTAACATTCGATGTTGATGCCGATGGTATCTTACATGTATCTGCGAAAGATAAAGATACAGGTAAAGAGCAAAAAATCACAATTCAAGCATCTTCAGGCTTAAGCGATGAAGAAGTTGAAAAAATGGTTCGTGATGCAGAAGCACATGCTGAGGACGATAAAAAGTTTGAAGAACTTGTAGCTGCTCGTAACCAAGCTGATGCTTTAGTTCATGGTACTCGCAAGCAAATTGAAGAAGCTGGCGATGCATTACCAAATGAAGACAAAGAAGCGATTGAAGCGGCTGTTGTAGATTTAGAAGCGGCTATTAAGAGCGACAATAAAGAAGAGATTGAAGCTAAAACTCAAGCGCTTGCTGAAAAGTCTCAAAAACTGATGGAAATTGCACAAGCGAAAGCACAGCAAGGTTCAGCAGATGCAGGCGAGCAACAGCAATCAGCTAAGCAAGACGACGACGTTGTTGATGCAGAGTTCGAAGAAGTGAAAGACGACAAATAATTGTTGCTAACGCTTCTCGCTAGCCAAAAATACTTAACTCAGTTGAGTGTTTAGGTTAGGATGAACAATTGAGGCGCGCGAGCAATAGCTTGTCGCGCCTTTTACATGTGTTTAAGGTTCAAATTCAATGATAAATCGATGGGATTTATCGGTTTATCCAGCAGCTTACGCTGCAAATAGAAAAGAGTAGTGTGATAGATATGTCAAAACGCGATTATTACGAAGCCCTCGGCGTAAGCAAAGATGCGAGTGAGCGAGACATAAAAAAGGCGTATAAACGCTTAGCGATGAAATATCATCCAGATCGTACCGCAGGCGATAAAGATCTCGAAACAAAGTTTAAAGAGGTTAAAGAAGCCTACGAAATTTTAACCGATGCGCAAAAACGCCAAATGTATGACCAACATGGTCATGCGGCATTTGAGCAAGGCGGCGGTGGTGGCCATGGTGGTTTCGGCGGCGGCCAAGGTGATTTCGGTGATGTATTTGGCGACGTATTTGGCGATATTTTTGGTGGTGGCGGTGGTCGACGTCAATCTCGTCAGCAACGTGGCTCTGACTTACGTTACAACATGGACTTAAGCTTAGAAGAAGCGGTTCGTGGTAAAGAAGTTGAAATTAAAGTACCAACATGGGTGGGTTGTGAGCCATGTGACGGCAGTGGTGCTAAAGCGGGTTCTAAACCTAAAACATGTACTACATGTCATGGTGCTGGCCAAGTGCAAATGCGCCAAGGTTTCTTTGCTGTGCAGCAAACATGTCCAACGTGTCAAGGACAAGGTCAGATTATTTCAGATCCTTGTAACAAGTGTCATGGTCAAGGCCGCGTAGAAAAAACCAAAACGCTTTCAGTTAAGATTCCAGCTGGCGTTGATACCGGTGACCGTATTCGCTTAACAGGTGAAGGCGAAGCCGGAATGCACGGCGCGCCATCTGGCGACTTGTACGTGCAAGTATCGGTTCGCGAGCATGAAATATTTGTACGTGAAGCGAATAACTTATATTGTGAAGTACCAATTAGCTTTACTACAGCAGGCCTTGGTGGCGAAATTCAGGTGCCGACACTTGATGGTCGTGCAAAACTTAAAATACCGTCTGAAACGCAAACGGGAAAAATGTTCCGTATGCGTGGCAAAGGTGTTAAGTCTGTACGCAGTGGTGCCCAAGGCGATCTAATTTGTAAAGTGGTAATCGAAACGCCAGTTAATTTGAACGAGCGTCAACGTGAATTACTGACTGAATTAGATGAAAGCATGGGCACAGATAGCTCTAAAAACCGTCCTAAAGAGCAAGGCTTTTTTGACGGTGTTAAAAAGTTTTTTGATGATTTAACTAAGTAAATTTAAATTATTATAAATAATGAAACGGCGCTTTTTAGCGTCGTTTTTTTTGCTTTAAATTTTATTTTTGTTACTGTTAATAAAAAATGATTAAGTATTATGACACCTGCAATCGATCTATTGAAAAAATCAAAAATCTCGTTTGATGTCTTAAGTTACGAGCACGACGCTAGCAATAGTCACTATGGGCTTGAAGCAGTTGAAAAGTTAAAGCTTAATAGCCATCAAGTATTTAAAACATTAGTGCTTGAAACACATGAAGGCGAATTAATTGTTGCAGTAACACCTGTTTCTCAACAAATTCATTTAAAGCAATTGGCAAAATTAGCCTCATCTAAAAAGGTGGCGATGGCGGCTGCACAAAAAGTACAAGCCAGTACGGGGTATATTTTAGGAGGGGTAAGTCCACTGGGACAAAAAAAACGCCTCGCTACCTACATTCATGGTAGTGCATCACAGTTTGAGCACGTATATGTAAGTGCAGGAAAACGCGGTTTAGAAGTGAAATTAATGACAACCGATCTTATTACATTAACTGGTGCAAAACTGGGGATATTTTAACTTTTTCTTTTTGACATTTACGGGGAGTCCATATAAGGCCCTAGTTTCCAGATTATGAGTTTGCCGCTTTAATAATTATTAACTACAGTCAAATAACCCATCATGCATAAGTTATGGCAGTATATGAATTTTTCTGATGTTGATTATTTTGCGGTATTAATTGCCGCGCTCTCTTGCTTTATGCTTGGCGGCATTTGGTATTCAAATAAAATGTTTAAACAAGCTTGGCTTGAAAGTTGTGGTTTAACAGAGCTAGATTTGCAATCAGCAGATCCAAAATTAATTTTTGGAGGGAGCTTTTTATTATCTTTTATAGCCACTTTTTTGCTTGCATTGTTTCTAGGTGAAAACCCTAACGTTGGTGAAAGTGTAGGAACTGGATTTATTATCGGTGTATTTTGGGTTAGTAGTTCACTTGGGCTTAGTTATATTTTTGAGCAACGGCCGATGAAGCTGTTTTTAATTAATGGTAGTTTTCATATTTTACAATTTTCTTTAATGGGCCTAATTTTGGGTATTTGGCCTTAGTCTTGTTACACTTTAGGTATTACTTTGAATTAATGACTAATTATGGCTAAACCAAATAAAAAAGGGCCAACAAAAACGGTTGATATTTTTTGTTCTGCTTGCAAAACCCCCTTATTTAAGTATCGAAAGGGCGGTAAAGGAGCGCTTGTTAAATGTTTTATAGAACGTATTAGCCAAAATTTCACAAAAGAGCCCTGTATTTGCCCTAACTGTAATCGTCCTTTTGCAAGGCCTGCTGTGATAAGAGGGATACCCGCTTATAAAATTATTGGTGGTAAAGTTACATTTAAATAAGCATATTGCTTATACGGACATATGCCCTTGTTAGAATTTATCATCTTGATAGAATCGCCCGGTTTTGCTGTTTCAATGAATGAAAAAATACCCTCCCCACGGATCGGGCCAGTTTTTTGGGTTATTTAAAAATGGATAAAGGATAGTTTCGTGATAGCACTCTTATTTGACATCATAGGTATGACAGGTACTTTTTTAGTCGTTGGCTCATTCTTTTTACTGCAGCTAGGTAAAACATCTCCAACTAGCTTAATGTACAATATGATGAATTTAACAGGGGCCATTTTATTGTTGATCAGCCTTTGTTATAACTTTAACTTAGCCAGTTTTGTAATCGAAATATTCTGGATTGCAGCGTCATTAATTGGTTTATACAAATATGTTAAAAATCGAAGAGCTGTAACTGCAAGCTAATTTAGCGAATAGATAATGCTCTATATCAATTTGCAATAATACGTTATCAATTTAAGGGATAAAGCCTGAGGCTAACAGAAGTCAAAACTTCTGATTTATAACGCCATGGATGCAGTAGATAAAGCAATGCAGAAGTCATTGCTGGGAACAACGAAATAACGAATTTTTACCTTGTTATCGGCAATGTTTACTACCTCAAAATAGATAATTTAATGAAGTGAATTGGTATAATAAAAATCACCGTGAATATTTTTGTTTGCGGTGATTTTTTGTTTTTACTCGCTCTGATTTTTGTTAACAAAAGTTTATATCGCTATGGCCAATAAGCCGTTAAACTAGGTTCTTTAAATTCATCAGGTTATTTTGTGGGTCAGTATGTTTTCTCTTTCTAAAAGAATCATTATTACTTGTATATTACCCATATTTATTTTGTTGATATCATTTTTTCTCGGACGAATTCATGATATTGAGCAAGCAAACCTTCAGGCTGAACGCCAAGTTACTCAATTAAATAATTATATTGATACTGAACTTGCACGCTTTTCTGCGATCCCAGAGTTATTAACTTATAATGAGTTGATGATAAGTTTTGTATCAGGATCACCACAACATTATAGCGCAATTAATAATTATCTAGCTGATATTCAGCAAGCCAGCGGTGCGTCTGACATCTTTGTGTTGGATACGCAAGGTGATGTTATTGCAAGTAGTAATTGGCAGACTGATTACACTTTTTTGGGCAGTAACTATGCTTTTAGACCCTATTTTAAACGTGCTTTTACGGATGATAAAGTGGCCTATTTTGCACTTGGTATACGTTCAAATAAACGAGGCATATATTTTTCACAAGCAGTTTATAGTGATAATAAAGCCATTGGAGTAGTGGTTTTAAAAGTTAATGTAAGTAAGTTCGAAAATGATAGAGAGTTGCTAAATACGTCGAAAGGGAGCCATTTTTATTTACAACTTCCCGATCACGTTATTGCCATGTCTGATATTGAACAGTGGCGTTTGAATAGCTTTACTCAGCTCGGAGTTACTGCAAAGCAGGAGATTAAATCTAGCCGTTCTTATCTGGATCATCAACCAATATACATAAAGCAGCATCAGTCTCAGAGCCAAGGTACGACGCAATTTAAAATTGATAAACAGCGATATGTTTCGTCCTCAATGAAACTCAATAACCTTAATGCCACAATGCATATTCTTGTCGATGTATCAAAGGTCGATAGCGCACAAATATCGCGCTTATTTTGGGTTATTATTATCTACAGTTTTATAATTATTATTGGGTATAGCTTATTAGCTCGTTTTGCTGGATATAAAAAATTACTTTATTCAAGGCATAGTCTTGAGCAAAAAGTAATAGAGCGTACCCAAACGCTTGAAAAGGTACAAACGGCTTTAGTGCAATCAGCTAAACTGGCTACTATAGGGCAGCTGAGTGCTGGTATAAATCATGAAATAAACCAACCTCTTAGTGCAATTAATACATACCTAGCAAGTGCTAAGCGGCTATTAGCAAAAGGTAATTACGAAGCCTTAAGTCAAAGTTTGGTTATTATTGAAGGGCTAGTCGAGCGAGTGCATAAAATTGTGGGGCAGCTGAAGCACTTTAGTAAACCATCAGGGATGCAATTAAGACCATATCCGCTTGCTGCGCTTGTTAATAATGCATTAATGATTTCTAGCGCGCAGTTAAAGCAAGACAATGTGCAGGTGCAGCCCCCGCAATTTGATGAAGCAGTCATCGTCTGGGTTGATGCTCTTAAGTTTGAACAAGTGCTGGTTAATTTAATTACCAATGCCAGCCAAGCTATGAATGGTGCTGTTGAACGTAATTTGACCTTCAATTTGGAGTGTTTTGAAGAACGCGTTAAATTCTCTATTTTAGACACCGGTTCGGGTATTGAACAACATGTATTTAGTCATTTATTTGAGCCCTTTTACAGCACTAAAGATAACAAAGGTCTCGGTTTAGGGTTATCAATATCAAAACAGATTATTGATTCATTTAATGGCTCTTTAAGCGCACACAATAGATTGCAAGGTGGGGCTGAATTTATTATTAGTCTTTCAAGTAAGCAGGGGGATAAGCATGATTGATAGTTTGTTGTGTAAACACATTATAGTGATTGATGATGAAGCGATGATCAGAGATTCGCTAAAACAACTACTCACACTAGAAGGTTATACAGTAGAGTGTTTTAACGACGCAAGTACGGCTCTTAGTAAGCTTAGCCGACGGTATAATGGAATTGTGCTTAGCGATATTAATATGCCCACAATGAACGGTTTAACTTTACTCGAGCAAATCACAGCCTTTGACAGTGAGCTTCCTGTGATATTTTTAACCGGCTATGCCGACGTGTCCATTGCGGTAAAAGCGATGCAATTAGGGGCATACGATTTATTCGAAAAACCGCTGAACGAACACTTACTTGATTGTATTGCCAGAGCTTGTGATAAGCGCAGTCTTGTTATGGAAAATCGCGCATTAAAAGTGGTTGTGCAAAAAGCATCTGCGCCGGGTGTACGTATATTGGGGGATACGCCCAAAATGCAACATATGATGCATTTATTAAATACAGTAATAGATACGCCAACAGATATAATGATTGAAGGCGAAACCGGCACAGGAAAAGAGCTCGTAGCACGCTATTTACATGATCAGAGTATTCGTTCGAGTTGTAACTTTGTGGCGATTAACTGTGGGGCTGTACCAGAGCAATTAATAGAAAGTGAACTGTTTGGCGCAGCAAGTGGAGCATACACGGGTGCTACGCAAAGCCGTAAAGGTAAGTTTGAATATGCACAAGGCGGTACGGTCTTTTTAGATGAAATAGAAAGTACCCCAATGTCGCTGCAAGTTAAATTACTGCGCGTTTTAGAAGAGCGAAAAGTGACACCAGTGGGCGATAATAAAGCCATTGATTTAGATATAAGAATTGTAGCTGCGACAAAAGTTGATTTACTTTCCTTGGTGGAGAAAGGGGAATTTAGAGCTGATTTATATTACAGGTTGAGCTTAGTTAAAGTTAATATCCCGCCATTACGTGATCGCAAAGCCGATATATTACTTTTGTTTAAGCATTTTAGTTCCATTGCTGCAACGCGCTATCACAAGCCTCCAGCACCCCTGAACAGCGAAATACAACAGCGCTTAGTTGCTTATGATTGGCCTGGTAATGTAAGAGAGCTCAGAAACCAAGCCGAACGTGCGGTATTACTTGGCGCCGAACTTGCCTTTACCGAGGTGAATACGCAGCAGTTTGGTGGATTATCTCCTGATTTGAGCTTATCAGAAAAAGTGGCTTTTTATGAGCAATCACTGATTGAATATGCGCTTGAGCAAAATCATGGAAGCATCAAAAATACCATGGAAACACTGCAAATTGCGCGTAAAACACTTTACGATAAAATGAGTAAATATAATCTCAATCGAGATATGTTTACGGAATAGTTGTGCGGATTTAGTGACAACATGTATTTCTAAGTGTGCGGTTAACCGCACACGCTTGTGTAAATAATAACAGCAATTTTTTTTAAGGTTATGAAAAAAAAGGTTTTTATATCATTGGCAGTAAATTTGCCTTATTAGAGCCGACAATAAGTTGATTCTAATAATTAGGACGCACAATGATAAAAACAACACACCTATCTACTTTGCTTATACCCCTGAGTAGTTTAGCAATATTGCCCAGTATTACTTTAGCCGCTGATTATACCGTTTACGGTAAAGCAGAAGTTCAAATCGCAAATACCGACACTGGTATTATGCGCTACGCCAAAGAAGGTACGCAAATTGAAGCGCCTTTTTCTCGTATTGGTATAAAAGGTCAGCATAAATTAAATGAATACTTAAGTGCAGTTTTTAAATACGAAGTACAGGTGAAGGGCTTTGAAGAGGATGATACAGAAGAGCCCTTTACAGCACGTAATACTTATTTGGGTCTAAAAGGGGCGTTTGGTGAAATCGTTATAGGTAGAAACGATACGCGCTTTAAATACTCCGAAGGAAAATTAGATAACTTCAATGAAACCCAAGGTGATATGGCGCAGGTAATTGCTGGGCAAGATCGGCTTGGTGATACGCTTACATACACATCTCAATATTGGTCTAATGCTCAGTTTTCGTTTACCTATGCTCCAAAAGACGATAATAAAAATAACAAAGCAGGGTTTGCAGCGACGCTAATCTACGGTGACCGTAATTTAAATAATACACCTTATTACGTCTCATTAAGTAGGGTTGATTCTTTGAACAATATTACAGCTAGCCGAATCGTGGGCGTGTATAAATTTGAGAAATTACAGCTAGGTGCACTGTACCAACATTCGGAATCAGTTGATGAGACTAAGTCAGGCAACGGTTATGTATTAAGTGCAAGTTATACAATTGATAAATGGGTTCCAAAATTACAATTTGCTAAAGATGACTCTGCAATTCGTCAAGAGTCAAAAGCGATTCAGTGGAGTACTGGACTTGACTATGTCTTTGACAAGCAAACCACAGCGTATCTTTTGTATACCGATTTAGATCTCCAAGAAAATGCGGATAATAGTGTCGCACTTGGTCTCAAGTACAAATTTTAAGGGCAAATTATGACTCAGAAAATTATAAAAAACGAGCCAGTGAAAAATACATTAACGCAAAAAATTATATTATGGCTTGGCCCTGCTGTAATGCTATTAACGTGCTTGATAGACCCTCCTAGTGGTATGTCTGGTCTTGCATTTAAAACCGCAGGGTTAGCTTTTTGGATGGCATCGTGGTGGGTTAGTGAAGTTGTGCCAATACCTGCAACATCATTATTGCCACTTGTTATATCGCCGATTGCTGATATAGCACCTATAAAAAGTACCGCAGCGCCTTATGCGCACCCCTTAATATTTTTATTTTTAGGTGGTTTTTTGATCTCCATTGCGATGGAACGTTGGGGGCTACATAAACGGATCGCGTTAACGACGATGCTTTATGCGGGTAAAAAGCCGAGTTTACAGATTTTAGCCATGATGTTGGTGACA
Organism: Pseudoalteromonas sp. S3431; assembly: GCF_000690035.1. Classification (NCBI taxonomy): domain Bacteria; kingdom Pseudomonadati; phylum Pseudomonadota; class Gammaproteobacteria; order Alteromonadales; family Pseudoalteromonadaceae; genus Pseudoalteromonas; species Pseudoalteromonas sp. S3431. Next base: position 24,067 of record NZ_JJNY01000011.1, on the reverse strand, counting down.
GCATTTTTATCTATGTGGATGTCAAATACTGCAACGACAGTAATGATGCTACCAATTGCACTTTCAATCATACACTTAGTGAGCGAATCAAACTCAGAGGATGATGGATTTGCTAAAGCACTTTTGTTATCTATTGCATATGGTGCGAGCATTGGAGGAATTGCAACACTAATAGGTACACCGCCGAATGCCTTAATGGCGGCCTATTTGTCAGAAAGCTATCAAATCGAAATAGGGTTTGGTCAATGGATGCTTGTTGGTGTTCCGTTAGCAATTGTTATGTTGATAGTATGTTGGGTTTGGCTCACAAAATTCAGCTACAAGGTTGATGAAAAAACAGAACATTTACACGACAGTAAATCTGTTTTTATAAAAGAACTGACGACCCTTGGTCCTTTGCAGCGTGCTGAAAAAGGGGTGTTTTATGTGTTTGTATTAGCCGCTCTTTGTTGGGTTTTTAGACCTTTACTCGCTGATTTTTCTGGACTTAAAATTTCAGATACAGCAATAGCAATAGCGGCTGCATTGTTATTATTTGTTTTACCAGCCAATAAAGGCAGTGATGAACGAATTTTAGATTGGGTGAGTGCATCGAAAGTACCATGGGGAGTACTATTATTATTTGGAGGAGGGTTATCACTCGCTTCGCAAATAAAATCATCTGGCTTAGCACAATACATTGCGCATTTAATTGAAGGTGCAAGCGCAATACCTCTGGTTATGGCTGTATTAGTGGTTGTTGCGTTAATTACATTTTTAACCGAAATAACCAGTAACACGGCTACTGCCGCTGGTTTTTTACCTCTTTTAGGCCCTGTTGCGGAGAGTATTTTCGGATCGCCTTTAGTTTGGGTTATTCCAGCAGCTATTGCATGTAGCTGTGCGTTTATGATGCCAGTGGCAACACCACCAAATGCAATTGTTTTTGGCTCGGGAAAAATACAAATACGAGATATGATAAAAGCAGGGTTTATGCTTAATATTATTGCGATAATTTTAATTACATTAGTGACGATGACTATTGCAGCAAAAGTATTTAATTTTTAAACAAACTTAAACTTAGCTTATAGCTATCTCGATATGAGTCGTTTTGCCTATCATCTCAGTTCTGGGCAAAACGACTCTTAATGCTTACTTGTTTGGCTATTATAGCTAAATTAGTGTGATTGCTCGAAAAACAGTTCAGGGTTATTATCTGTAGTAACTTTGAAAATTGAGTAAACTACTTTGACCACTGACACTTCCAATACAGTTTCTTTAACCACACAGTTTGATGGGTTACAAGACGCCTTTCTAAGTACGCCTTATTTACCAATTAATAAACGTATTACGTTGCTAAAAAATCTCCGATTACGAATTGTTGAACTTGAAGAAGAGCTTGTAGATGCAGTTTCAAAAGATTTTGGCTACCGAACGGCATTTGACACTTTACTTGGCGACATTCTGCCTACAGTACAAACACTTGCGCATATAATAAAAAAATTGCCTAACTGGTCTAAACCAAGTAATCGTGCGGTAGGTTTAAGTTTATGGCCTTCAAAAGTCAGTGTAACTTATCAGCCTAAAGGGGTTGTTGGCGTTATTGCACCGTGGAATTACCCTATTCAATTAGCCATAGTACCTGTTGTAACAGCGATTGCCGCAGGTAATAGAGTGATGTTAAAACTGAGCGAATTTACACCACACACAAATGTGGTACTTGAAAAATTATTTAGCGACGAAATACAAGAGCACTGTAAAGTAATTCAGGGCGGCAGTGAGGTTGCAAGTGAGTTTTCATCGTTGCCATTTGCTCACTTATTGTTTACGGGCTCAACTGCGGTGGGTAAATTGGTGATGGCCTCAGCGAGTCATAACTTAACACCAGTAACACTTGAACTTGGGGGGAAGTCACCCGTTATTATTACCGATCAGGCTGATATTAAAAAAGCAGCGCAAACGTTACTATTTGGGAAAATGGCTAACGCTGGGCAAATATGTGTCGCACCCGATTATGTATTGGTACCACAAGCACTTGAGCATCAGCTCATTCAGCAATTATGTGAGCTTTATAAAAAGCATTTTAAAGAGGGTGTTGAAGGTAAAAACTTAACATCGATTATTAGCGATGCACATTACAAGCGTTTAACGGGTTATTTAGCGCAAGCACAAGAACTCGGTGCAACGATTGTAAAACCGCTTGAGCAAAACCAGCAAGATGCAGAAAAACACCGCATGGGGCTGCATATTGTTACACAGGTAAGCGATGAAATGCAGCTCATGCAGGATGAATTATTTGGCCCTATATTACCAATAATGAGTTATAACAAACTTGACGATGCTATTGATTACATTAAACAACATCACCATCCATTAGCACTTTATATTTTAGGGCAAGATAAACCAGCTCAAGACTATATTATTAAGCAAACACTCAGCGGTACAGTTGCTGTTAATGACACGCTAGTGCAAGTTACAGCAGATGATGTACCATTTGGTGGTGTTGGGCACTCAGGTATGGGGCATTACCATGGTAAAGAAGGATTTTTAACCTTTAGCCATGCTAAAAATACGCTAGTTTCAGGTTCATTTAATCCGCGAGTTGGTATGTTACTCAAGCAAAGTAACGTGCTTATAAAGCTTTTAAAGTGGCTTTATATTAAGTAGGTGTGGCTTCAGATGAAAAAAGCTGAACTATGGTAATAGTTCAGCTTTAGTGAATATAAAGATTAGAACAATCGGCCTTCACCTGCATATGTACCAGCTAAAATTTTGGTATAAATAGCGTCCGCTTTTTCTTTAGCTTCCTCAACTTCTTTAGGTAGCATTTTTCGTTCATCGAGCTTTCGGCTATGGCTTGCTTGCATATTACCGTTGTATTCAGCAATAGTATTCCAAATGTATGACTTTTCTAAGTCTTTTGGCATGCCTAAACCTTCAAAATACATGAGCGCTAAGTTAAATTGCGCTAGTGAGTAATTATTAGCGGCTGCTTTTTCGTACCATTTTTTTGCAAGTTCAAAATCGTGGCTAACGCCATCACCATTCGCGTACATAACACCAAGATTAAACTGCGCAGCGGGTAAATTTTTATTGGCTGCTTTTTCAAATAAGTTTAATGCCATTTGTTTATCTAACTTAACGCCTTTGCCTTCATCATATAACACCGCTAATGCAAACATAGAGTCTACATGGTTTTTCTTAACACCTTCTTGATAAAGTTGAGCGGCTTTACGGTAATCGCGAATTACACCGTAACCCCCTTCATATAACTTCGCGAGTTCATATATTCCAGGTGCATAACCTTTATCAGCAAGGTATTCAAACTCTTTCAGGGCTTCTTCAAAGTAACCTTCATTAGCTGCTTTAATGCCATCTTCGAGCCCTGCATGGGCAAAAGGGCTTGTAAGCAACACGCTAGCAAGTATTAAAGTTTTTAAATTAAACTGTGACATATTCATGTCTCCAATTAGTAATCGTTGCAATATGTATTAGTCAAACGTCATTTTATTACAAATTAATGCGCTAAATAGACTGTTGTAACGTTTAAATGTGAGTGCAAAAAGAAGTGTCTACTGTTATGTTTTACGCCAGCTTTTATATAAACGCAAGATACAGTGCTTCTAGTTTGGCTGAATATGTAATGTATAGCTCAAAACAGAGTTTTTTTGCATGAAGTAAATTTATAAGTGGTGTGTAAGATACAGATATTGCAGAAAATTTAAAGAAATAAAAAAAGCCCGTTAGGGCTTTTTTGAGTCATATCAACCGTCACTAATATGAGCAATGTAGCAAGTAATTGTGATCTTGAGTGCTGACTACTTGGGTCGAGTAAGTAGAAAACACGAAGCGGCACAGTCTTCTTAATTAAATATCAGCATCCTTGCTGTAACTTCTTCCTTAGGCACTGAGGTCGTTACACTATGTTTATGCGAACGATTATCACTTGTAATAGAATGCAAGTCAATAGTAAATGATAATTATTATCAAATGAATTTATTTAATAACAATATAAGTTAAAAAAGGAATGGGATGCTAAACAACACTAAAATGAAAAAATTCAAACATGTAGGCGTCGCTATTAGCATGTTGTTTTTATGCAGTTGCTCTGCCTCATTTACTTATAATAATTTAAGCTGGCTTTCATCGTTTTGGGTTGATGATTATGTTGATTTAAATAAACAACAAAACAAGCAACTAAAAAAAATTATCGAAACAACACAGCATTGGCATAGGTCAACGCAGTTACCAGCATACAAACAAGATATACAAAATATAAAAACCTTGTTTAACGAAGGTTTAAAACCCGTTCGGCTTAAAGAACACGTTGTTTTTGCAAAAAAACATTGGCGAAATTTACTTGAATTCGCTTATTTGCCTTTGGCTGAATTAGGTGAAAATTTAACGCCTTTACAGCGCAAAACATTCATAAATAATATTCAAGAAAAAATTGATGAAGAACGCGATGAACTTAACGAGCAAACATTTATAGCACGTAAAAAAGATCGTTTAGAAGAACAATTAGAATATTACGAGCAATGGCTCGGAAAACTTAATGCTGAGCAAAAAATACTAATTAAACTGACCAACGATAAACATCAGGACTCAAGTGAGCTGTGGCTCGAATACAAACAACAGCGTTTAAATGCTGCTAAGCAAGTATTTGAAAGTGAAAATTTAACGCAATCTGAGTTTATTGAGCAATTAAGCACGGTTATAAAAGAGCGTGAATTATATATGAGCCCAGAGCTGCTTAAAATTAATGATGAAAATCTTAGTTTATATGTAAATTTATTAAATGAGTTAAATACCACTTTAAGTGATAAACAACGCGAAAATGTAAATGAACGTTTTGATGAGCTAATCGACACATTGGATGATATTATTGAGGGCTAAAACATTAATAATCAATCACTTTGCTATAAAAGTGTTACATAAGGTTACGGCAAAGTAAGGTTGCTGTTCAATTTTTGTAGTTGTTTAAACGAATCTAAAAATTGTCACGTAAAGTGGCAGTAATCATCGGCACACACGATGATTTTTTAAGGTAAAAGTGTATGGTTACTGATTTAAAAAATATATTAAATAGCTGGGAGCCTCTCAAAGATAAACAAGAGTGGGTTTTAGCCACTTTGTATCAAATAGAAGGTTCTAGTTATCGTAAGCTAGGCGCAATGATGCTTATTTCGAGTTTAGGGCAGCGTTTAGGTATGCTCTCTGGTGGTTGCCTAGAGGCTGACATACAGCGACATGCTAAGCAAGTAATGAGCACGTTAACTAGTAAAACGATAAGTTACGATGCAACAGATGAAGATGATTTAACATTTCAGTTAGGTATTGGATGTGGCGGTATAGTGCATATTTTACTTCAGCCAATTCATAAGGCTAACGAGTATTTGCAGCTTGAACATATGAGAAAAGCACTTAACGACAATGTAGCGGGGCACTACCTTCAACAAGTGAACCCTATTATACCTAGTGGCTGTGGGGAATTTGCTCTAAACGCAGAGCAACAAGGTTTATCAATTAATCGAAAAGCTCAACTGATTGAAATTAATGATGCAACGTTTTTAGATATTTCTATTTACCCTGCGCCTCATATACTTATTGTAGGAGGTGGGGCAGACGCGGTGCCTGTTTATACACTTGCTAAACAACTTGGTTGGAGTGTAACCGTATGGGATACGCGTCCAGCAAATGCTAAAAGGCAGTACTTTACAAATGCTGATGCTATTTTACGTTCTAAGCCAAATCAATTACGTGAGTATTGTATAGAAAACAAAGTGGATGCCGCTGTTTTAATGGCCCACAGTGTTGAGCTTGATGCTAGTGTGCTTTGCGTACTCGCTGATATAGCATTTAAATACATAGGTTTACTTGGCCCTAAACATAGACGGGCGCAAGTGCTAACGCAGGCGAATACTTCGCTAGAGAAAGTAAAGTCACCTGTATTTGGTCCTGTAGGCTTAAATCTAGGCGGCGACTCACCAGAGAGCATTGCACTTTCACTCATTAGCGAAATACACGCCGTGTTTTCAAATAAAAATGCCACCTCATTGAGTTACTGGGGAAATGAAAAGTGTTAATCGCTAAGGTGATATTAGCGGCGGGGCAGTCATCACGGTTCAATGGTTGTAAGTTAACTGCCGATATTGGCGCAGGCCAAACGATGATTGAACGTGCGGTTGATGTTATACAAGCACTTGATAGCTCACCTGTATTTGTCGTCACGGGTGCATGGCATAAAGAAGTAAAAAACACGCTCGAAAATAATAAAAATATTAAGCTGATTGAAAATAAACAATGGGATAAAGGGTTAGGTGATTCTATTGCGACAGCCACAAAAGCTATTTTAAAAAATCAGCAGCCAGATGGTATTTTATTTATGCTTGCTGATCAGGTTGAGCTTACTACAGAACATTTGAGTGAATTAGTTGCAAATTTTAAAAAGCATCCTGCTCGTTGGTGTGCTAATTACGGCGAGCGTTTAGGCGTGCCTGCGATATTTCCTAACGTTGATCTATCGAAGCTTAGCGGCTTAACTACAGATAAAGGTGCGCAGCATCTACTGCGTTGCAATGATGAAGAAGTTAATACTGTTAATTTAAAATGTGCGAGTTTGGATATAGACACTGAAGCGCAACTCCATGAGTTTATAGAAAAACGCTGTAAAGCATTTTCACGACAAAAGTAATGAGTAAGGTCAGTAATTACATTTTTTTAATAGTTATAGCAACTCTTTAAGTTATACGTATAACTTAAAGAGTTGCTATAAAAGCTTAATCAAGGGGCAAGCTATGGTGACGTTTACAATTAATGGCAAGGTGATTGAATCACACGCGAGTGAAGATACACCGTTGTTATGGGTTATTCGTGATGAAATTGGACTAAAAGGGACAAAATTTGGTTGTGGTATTGGGATGTGTGGTGCGTGTACTGTGCACTTAGATGGACAAGCTACGCGTTCGTGCTTGTTACCTGTAGGCGCTATTGCGGGCAAAAAAATTACTACCATCGAAGGATTAAATAACGAACACCCACTGCAAAAGGCATGGGTTGACGAACAAGTCCCACAATGTGGTTACTGCCAATCGGGTCAGATAATGCAAGCAGCTACATTACTGGCAACGAACCCAAATCCCTCTGAAGACGAAATAGCCAACTATATGAACGGCAATTATTGCCGTTGTATGGCATACAAACGCATTAAAACAGCGATTCAACGAGCGGCTGATGAGTCACAAAGTGTTGTCAATATTTTTGATCCAAACGCACAAGACGCTTAACTGGAGCTAATAATGAAAAAATTATTTCAAAAAAATAGTGAAACCGTTAATTTAAACCGCCGTTCGTTCATGATTGGTACTGCAAGCGCAGGTTTGGTTATGGCGTTTGCTCCAGCATTTTTTTCGGGCTCGCTAAGCGCTAAAGAATCAATAGCTCAGCAAGCATTCTCTCCTACAATTTGGTGGACAATGAACACCGAAGGTGGCGTTGAAGTAAGCATTGCAAAGGCTGAAATGGGTCAACATATAGGCACTGCATTAGCGCGTATAGTTGCAGATGAGCTGGAATGTGATTGGGAAAAAGTATCAATTACGTATGTAGATACCCATGAAAAATGGGGTTATATGGTAACTGGCGGTTCGTGGTCGGTTTTTCAAAGCTTTAAACCACTATCCCAAGCAGGTGCCGCTGGTAGAATTGCGCTAATAGAAGCAGGCGCAAAAATGCTGGGTGTGGCTGTGGATACATGCCACGCTGAAAAAGGGTATATAATCTCTGGCGATAAATCTGTTAGTTATACTGATTTAGTTAAAAAAGGTGAGTTTAATCGTACTTTTACAAGTGAAGAAGTTGCTACTTTACCACTAAAACCTGCCAATAAACGTCATTTAACAGGGCTTAAACAAGATTTTAAAGCGCTTGATATACCAGCTAAAACCAATGGTACTGCTGTGTATGGTATTGACGTAGAAGTTGAGGGGATGCTCTATGCTCGTCCAGTAATTCCGCCAACACGGTTTGGCAGCAAAGTGATAAGTGTTGATGACACAGCAGCAAAAGCGATTAAAGGGTACAAAGGTTATGAGATTTTAACCGACCCGAGTAATACGGTAGAAGGGTGGGTTGTTGTACTTGCTGATAACTACCCCAGTGCCATTAAAGCGGTTGATGTACTAAAGGTTAAGTATAAAAAAGGTAACGCAGCAAACGTAACTGAGTCTGATATTCAAAAAGAGGGTATACGTTTGTGTGAGCAAACCGATTCAGGCACTTTATTTGTTGATGAAGGCAATATTAAGAAAACGCAAAGCGATGCCAAAGAATTACTTGAATCAATGTATACCACAGCGACCGCTAGCCATTACCAATTAGAGCCTTTAAATGCCCTTGCTCAGTATAAAGATGGAAATTGGATTATCCATACCGGTAATCAATGGCAGTCGCTAACACTACCTGCGATAGCTAAAGCACTTGAAGTAGCGCAAGAGAAAGTGATTATTCGCCCTTATTATTTAGGTGGTGGCTTTGGTCGTAGATTATTTGGTGATTGGACTGTACCCGCAGCCCTTACAGCTAAAGCAGTAGGCAAACCTGTAAAACTTGTATTTACTCGAGCTGATGACAGCTTATTTGACCAATCACGCTCAGCTTCTGTTGCAAAAATGACAGCATCGTTTGATAAAAACGGCGTTTTCACGGGCTTAGAACATGCTTTTGCTGCGGGTTGGCCAACCAAAGCAATGGCACCGGGGTTTTTATCCCCAGGTGTTGATGGAAAAGGCAAGTTTGACGCGTTTTCTGCATCGGGTGCCGATCATTGGTATAGCATGAACAGCCATCGCGCAAGAGCCATTAATAATGAGCTTGTACAAAGCACATTCATTCCAGGATGGTTACGCTCGGTTGGGCCAGGTTGGATTGCGTGGAGCCTTGAATCGTTCATTGACGAGGTTGCACACAAACAGGGGAAAGACCCTGTTGCTTTTCGCCTTGAAATGCTAGATGCAAAAGGCAAGCAAGCAGGTAAAGCACCAGAGAGTATCGGCGGGGCAGCACGCTTGCATAACGTACTTACAAAAGTATCTGAAAAAGTAGCCAATATTAAGTTAGGTGAAAGTGAAGGTATCGGCTTTTCAGCGAGTTCAGGGCAAGAACGTACAATGCCTGCATGGATTGCTACAGCGGCACATGTGCATGTAAATCGTGGTAATGGAAAAATTACCCTTAAAAAGCTGTATATTGTTGTTGATGCAGGTTTAATAGTTCATCCTGATGGCGCGTTAGCGCAATTAGAGGGGTCTGCACTTTGGGGAACGAGCCTTGCGTTGCATGAATCAAATACGTATCAAAACGGACAGGTTTCAGCGACCAACTTTAATACTTACTTACCACTTAGAATGAAAGATGTACCGGATATGGATATTGAATTTATACAAAGTGACGAGTTTCCGGTTGGTTTAGGTGAGCCGGGCGTTATTGGTATCGCCCCCGCGATTGGTAATGCTGTGTTTAATGCGGTTGGCGTTCGTTTACGAAACCTACCTATGAAACCAGATGAGCTTAAAAAGGGCTTGTCAATATAAAACAGTAAAAGCAGTATATGTGTAAGAGGTTTGTATTTTAATGCGACCTCTTTAACATGTAATAAATATACTTAAGTTATACCCAAGGTTTAGTTATGTTAGTCGATCCAGCAGGACGAGAATTTAGTTACTTACGTTTATCAATTACCGACGTGTGTAATTTTAAGTGTGTTTATTGTTTACCAAATGGTTATCAATGTGACCACGACCGAGACTTTCTTTCGCTTAATGAAATAAGTAATACAATTAAAGCATTTGCTCATCATGGTATTAAAAAGGTACGTATTACCGGCGGGGAGCCAACGCTTCGAAAAGACTTTATAGATGTCATCCGCGCAGCAAAAGACACAACTGGTATAAGTCAAATCGCCGCGACCACAAATGGTTTTTCTTTACAAAAAAACATTAATGATTGGGTAAATGCCGGCTTAAGTGCCATTAATGTGAGTATTGATAGCTTTGATCCACGTATGTTCAACTCAATTACAGGGCACGATAAATTTGCGTCTGTGATGCGTGGTATAGATGCAGCGGTTGATAGCGGTATTTCGTCAGTAAAAATAAATAGTGTACTGATGAGACAATATAACGCCTCAGAGCTAGACACCTTTTTAAGTTGGCTTAAACACCGACCTGTCACTATTCGTTTTATTGAATTGATGCAGACAAACGATAATAAAGATTTTTTTGATGCAAACCATCTCTCAGGTGAATCAATAAAAACCAAGTTATTGCAAAAAGGGTGGCAACGTATCATTCAAGGTGCTTCAGCGGGCCCCGCGCAAGAGTTTTCGCACCCAGATTATCAAGGTAATATTGGCTTAATAATGCCCTATAGCAACGACTTTTGTAGTACCTGCAATAGATTAAGGGTGTCTTCGTTAGGTAATTTACATTTGTGTTTATTCTCTGAAGAGGGCATCTCTCTAAGAGAGCATATGAACAGCGATTCAAACGAAGCGTTAATCGCATTGTTATCGCGCTATATTAAAACTAAAAAGCCATCCCACTTATTGCAACAAGGTAATACGGGTATTACGACTAATTTATCGATGTTGGGTGGCTAGCTGATTTTTAAGTATAAATAAGCCCGCAGCAATAAAGTGTTTTTTTATTACTATGGAAGGGCGATTTAATCGCAGCGTGAAGTTTGCGAATTTGGTAACAGTTTCTGCGTTACTTTCCTTGTTACATCTATGTATGCAACAAGGAATAAATCGCTCTTAGGATGAGCCAACTGGCTGCGCGTGTTTGGTATTTATGTTGCGGTATCGCCTATTGATGGGGAATAACCACACTACATAGGCTCTGCCTTCCCTAAAAACCAAACACACTGCTGCAAATTCACCCACCAAAGGTCAACACGCCCTAACTTAACTTACTAAAAACAGTACTAATACTCAGAATTTTATATTTGTAAAGCTTGTTATCTCTATTTTTCACGTTAAACTGGATTTTTATTTCATTATTAAGTTTTATGAATGGATATCGCAGCTCTTAATAGTACTAAAGTTCTGAGATGGAATGTACTTAGGTGGATGTGCTTCTGCTTTGGCAGCTTATCTGCAATCTTTTCTGCCTTTAATTTAACAGTAAACAACTTTTATACACTTGGTTATTTAGAAATATGTTTTTCTTTATATTGTTTGTACACTTTTATTCGCTTAGGTAAACAAGCTCTTCAAGTTTGGCAATCGATTGTAATGTGCGCGCTTATTACATTAATAGTGGTGTTTGGAACTTACATAGCAACGCCTAAAAATGGTGTATTCATTTGGTCATTTGCGCTCCCCATTTTATATTATCTTCTGCTTGGTAAATACCCAGGGGTAATTTTATCAGCGTCCTTACTTAGTCTGCAAAGTATTATCTTATTCGAAAAGTCGCCATTGCTCCCCTTTACCACATTTAATCTAAGCTTAAATTTATCACTCACGTACATAAGTATATGGGCAGTATCACATATTTTTGAAGTGAGTAGGGCACATTCTTCTAAACGATTAAAAAACTTAGCATTACTTGATCCATTAACAGGAGCAGGCAATCGACTTTCAATGAGCCATTATTTTGAAGTGGAACTACAAGATAAATCTCAACTTTTTTTGTTTTTATTAGATTTAGATTTTTTCAAACAAGTGAATGATAAATATGGTCACGATGTTGGCGATAAAGTACTCGTAGAAATTGCTGCATTGTTAAGAGTGACTCTCGCTAAAGGGTATGTATTTAGAGTCGGAGGCGAGGAGTTTGCACTTCTTAGCTCATTCAAAAACGCTGATGATGCGTTTGCCGCTGCAGAAAAGCTAAGATCGATAGTTGAAACCACTAATATAGACATCGACGGTAAAGTGATTAATTTAACCATCAGTATTGGGGTAACTGAATACAAAAATGGTCAAACTCTTCTTGAATTTGTGAACTTAGCAGATAAAGAACTCTATAAAGCAAAACGCCTTGGGCGCAATAAAGTATATGGTTAACGTATTGAAGAAAACTCTACTCAACTTGGTTTAATACATTTGTTCAAAGTTAGGAATGCCATTTTCCCAAATTGGTTTATCTTTTCCTAAGTACTCTCGGACCGCATCAAAAAACAATCGCGTTCGCACAGGTAAGTCACGATGTGGGTAAACAGCATACATAGCACTGTATTCCATCAATTTTATATCCGTTAAGAGCGGAATTAATTTACCATCTGTGATTTCATTGCCAATTATAAATGCGGGTGCTACAAAATAGGCCGTGCCTGAAATTGCTTTCATTAGGAGTACTTCCGCATCGTTTGCACGATATACGCTCTTTATTTTTTGCTCACAAGGCTCACCTTTACTATTGTAGTAATCGACTCCTTCAACCCTTATAGAATTGCTAGCATAGCTTGCTGCGGGCAAATCGGCTAAATCTTCCATTGTTTTAGGCATCCCATAAGTCTCTATAAACTCAGGTGCTGCGACAATCAATAGTCGGTTACGCGCAATTTTACGAGCAATAAGCGATGAATCTTTTGGCTCGCCAACTCTAAATGCTAAATCAAAGCCTTCGGACACAATATCAACGAGCCTATCATCTAAGCGAAGTTCTACCTCAACCTGAGGAAAGCGTTTTTGAAAATTATTCAGTACCGGTTGCAAGTAACGGCGTCCGATCAAGGTTGATGATGTGATTTTTAATACGCCTCGGGGCTCTAAATGGTAGTTTTCAGCCATGCGCACTGTTTCACCAAGCAGCTCTCTTAGCTCAGCGGCTTTTTTTATCATTTCTGCGCCTGCAGCAGTGAGTGAAAATGAGCGAGTCGTGCGATTAAGTAGCCTAACGCCGAGTTCGTCTTCTAAGCGACTAATTTGCTTAGAAATAACAGAGCGGTCAATGTTACGAATTTCAGCCGCTTTGGCAAAAGAGCCTTGTTCTACCACCTCAAGCAACATCAAAAGCCGACTTGTCGTATCCATTATTACATCCTAATTAATTTATTGATGCCATTTTGGCACTAATGAATTTAAAAATCTATGCTTTTTGTCCGCAAGCTTAATACGTACTATGCAACACTAATTATAAAAGGAGCGTCTTCATGAAAAAACATTTAATTGCTGCTGCACTCGCTGGCGTATTATTAACACTTGCGGGTTGTGCTGACGAAAGCACACCACCTTCAGCTCAGGCGCAACATCTTCAACCAATTGATGTTGCAACGGTACTTGTTAAACCAGTACAGAGTTGGCACACCTATACAACGCGTTTAGAGTCTCCTCAAGAAGTGGCATTAATGCCGCGTGTGTCAGGTGTTATTGATCACATTGCATTTAATGAAGGCGACAATGTTAAAAAGGGCGACCTATTATTTAAGTTAGACGACCGCCCATTTGCGGCTGTGGTAGCCAGCCTTGAAGCACAAATTAACAGTGCACAAGCTGCATTAGAGCAAGCAAAAAGTGAAGCTAAACGCGCGGTACGTTTAACACAGCGTAAAGCAATCTCTACTGAGCAGGCTGAATCTCGTACATCTGTTTTACGCCAACGTGAAGCACAGCTTGCTGCTTTGCAAGCACAGCTTACATCAGCCGAACTAGATTTAGAATTCACTTCAATTGTATCGCCAATTGATGGTGTTATTTCGCGTGCAAACATTACTAAAGGCAATAATATTATTGCGGGTCAAAGTGTATTAACAAGTATTGTTTCTAATGAAAAAATGTATGCATACTTTGATATTGATGAACGCACTTGGAATAGTGCTTTTAGTAATGTAACAGCCGCTAGCCGCCAGCCTATTGTTATGCAAAAAGTAGGGCAACACGACTTTGCATACAAAGGGTATATCAACTTTATTGATAACCAAATTAATGCCTCTACGGGTACTTTGCGTGTGCGCGCTGTATTTGACGAAGATAATAACCAACTTCGTTCAGGGTCATTTGCGCGTATTAAATTAGCGGCTAATTCAATTAGTGAACAAATTATTGTGCCAGACAGAGCAATCGGCACTGATTTAAAAAATCGCTTTGTATTAACCGTTGGCGAAAACAACGTATTGCAGTACAAATTAGTCACTGTGGGTGAGCGTTATGGTTCGCTTCGCGCAGTAACATCGGGTTTGTCTGAAGGTGATGTGATTGCCGTAAATGGTCCTGCTCGCGTAGGCCCAGGTATGCCAATTGCACCAAACACAGTGACAATAGACAGCAGTGATGTTGCATTCACACTCTCTAATGACGAATCACGCTTAGTGGCTAAGCAATAAGGTTTATTGATGAAATTTTCACACTTTTTTATTCAACGGCCGATATTTGCGGCTATGTTGTCTTTAGTTATTTTAATTGCAGGTGGCATTTCTTTATTTCAGCTACCAGTCAGTGAATATCCAGAAGTTGTTCCACCAACAGTAGTTGTAACAGCAAGTTACCCCGGTGCTAACCCAACGGTTATTGCTCAAACAGTGGCAACACCACTGGAGCAAGAAATAAACGGTACTGAAAACATGCTGTACATGTTTTCACAAGCAACCAGCGATGGGCGTATGACCCTAACGGTAACATTTGCATTGGGTACCGATTTAGACCGTGCTCAAGTACAAGTACAAAACCGTGTAAACAGTGCATTGCCGCGTTTGCCAGAAGAAGTACAACGTTTAGGCGTGGTAGCCGAAAAGTCATCACCGGATCTAACCATGGTGGTGCATTTATATTCGCCAGAAAAAACACACGATACCGCGTATTTATCTAACTATGCCGATTTGTATGTTAAAGACGAAATTGCACGACTACCTGGTGTAGGCGACATTCGCTTATTTGGTGCGGGCAAATACTCAATGCGGGTATGGTTAAACCCAGATGCATTAGCAGCACGTGAGCTAACAGCAACCGATGTTGTAACTGCGCTTCGTTCGCAAAACCAACAAGTGGCCGCAGGTAGCTTAGGTGCTCAGCCGGTATCAAACGACAGCCAATTCCAAATACTATTAAATGTGAAAGGGCGTTTAAATAGTATTGAAGAGTTTGAACAAGTAATTATTAAAGTAGGCGATGAAGGTCAGTTAACACGTTTATCTGATATTGCACGTGTTGAATTAGGGCAAGATACTTACTCACTGCGCGCAGAGTTAGACACTCAACCAGCGCTCGCAATGCCTATATTTCAGCGCCCAGGTTCTAATGCTATTGAGCTTTCGGATCAAGTGCGCGAAACCATGGCGCGTTTATCAAAAGATTTTCCTGAAGGGGTTAAATACGACATTGTTTACGATCCTACTGTATTTGTACGCGGCTCGATTGACGCAGTAATTGCAACGTTACTTGAAGCCATTGTACTGGTTGTAATTGTAGTTATTGTATTTTTACAAACATGGCGTGCGTCTATTATCCCGCTTATTGCTGTGCCTATTTCACTTATTGGTACGTTTGCTGTTATGCAGTGGTTGGGTGTGTCGATTAATACCTTATCGTTATTTGGATTAGTACTTGCCATAGGTATTGTTGTAGATGATGCGATTGTAGTAGTAGAAAACGTTGAGCGTAATATAGAGCAAGGTTTATCACCACTTGAAGCCACCCGCGTTGCTATGAACGAAGTAACCGGCCCTATTATTGCTATTGCATTGGTATTAAGTGCAGTATTTATTCCAACCGCCTTTATTACGGGTTTGTCTGGTCAGTTTTATAAGCAATTTGCACTTACAATTACAATTTCGACTATTATCTCAGCGTTTAATTCATTAACACTTTCACCTGCATTAGCAGCGCTGTTATTAAAATCGCACGATGCAAAACCAGATGCATTTACACGTTTACTAAATAAATTATTTGGTCGTTGGTTATTTAAACCATTCAACCGCATATTTGACCGTGGCGCAAAGGGCTACGAAAAATTGGTTAAAAAGCTAATTCGCCTAAGCCTAATTGCTATGGTGGCCTATGTTGCACTGGTTGGCGGTACAATTAAACTGTTTGATACCGTACCTGGTGGCTTTATTCCACAACAAGATAAGCAATACTTAGTGGCGATTGCTCAGTTACCAGACGCAGCAAGCCTTGACCGCACTGAAGATGTATTAAGACAAATGCAGCAAATTGCCTTAGATGTTCCGGGTGTTGCGCATACGGTTGCTTTTCCTGGTTTGTCGGTAAATGGTTTTACCAATAGCCCTAACAGCGGTATTGTTTTTACACCTTTAGATGCGTTTGAAGACCGCGCCGATCCAAGTAAATCTGCAATGGCTATTGCCGCGCAGCTAAACCAACGGTTTGCTGCAATTGATGAAGCATTTGTCGCGGTATTCCCACCACCGCCAATTCAAGGTTTAGGCACAACAGGTGGCTTTAAGTTGCAAATTGAAGACCGATCAAACAAAGGATTCGAAGCGTTATTTAATAGCCTGCAAACGGTTATTGGTAAAGCACAGCAAGATCCTGCGTTAATGGGGCTTTACTCAAGTTTTCGTATTCAAGTACCACAAATGGATATAGATGTAGACCGCGAACAAGCACTAATTCAGGGTATTCCACTTGATGAAGTATTTAATGCATTACAAATTTACTTAGGTTCGGTGTATGTAAATGACTTTAACTTGTTTGGTCGTACGTACCAGGTAAATGCGCAAGCAGATGCTGATTACCGTTTAGACCCTGACCAAATCCTTAATTTAAAAGTGAGAAACCGCGCGGGTAACATGGTGCCATTAGGTTCAGTATTAACGGTTACACCAACAATTGGTCCTGACCGTGTAATGCATTACAACGGTTACCCAAGTGCAGAACTTAACGGCAGCCCAGCGCCGGGTTACAGCTCAGATCAAGCACAGCTGGCGATTGAAGCAATCCTTGCTGATAACTTGCCAAGTGGTATTGAATACGAGTGGACTGAGGTTACTTACCAACAAGTACTTGCGGGTAATACCATGGTGTATGTATTCCCACTGGTAGTGCTACTGGTATTTATGGTACTTGCTGCTCAGTATGAAAGCTTGCGTTTACCATTGGCTATTATTTTAATCGTGCCAATGACCATATTTTCAGCGTTACTTGGTGTGTGGTTTGTAGGTTCAGACAACAATATATTTACGCAAATAGCATTAATCGTATTAGTTGCCTTGGCATCCAAAAATGCGATTCTTATGATTGAATTTGCGAAAGATCAAAATGAGACTGGATTATCACATTTTGATGCCATATTAGCGGCGTGTCGTATGCGCCTGCGCCCAATATTAATGACCTCAATTGCGTTTACAGCTGGTGTTATACCGCTTGTATTGGCAACCGGCGCAGGAGCCGAAATGCGCCATGCAATGGGTAATGCCGTGTTCTCAGGCATGATTGGTGTAACCGTGTTTGGCTTATTGTTTACACCGGTATTT
This sequence comes from Pseudoalteromonas sp. S3431, assembly GCF_000690035.1. NCBI lineage: Bacteria > Pseudomonadati > Pseudomonadota > Gammaproteobacteria > Alteromonadales > Pseudoalteromonadaceae > Pseudoalteromonas > Pseudoalteromonas sp. S3431. The sequence goes on along the minus strand of NZ_JJNY01000011.1, from coordinate 6,652 downwards.
TATATGCTTGTAGTAAATAAAAAAGAAAAAGCGCAGGAGTTACCACATGAATAAGTTAGCAAATAAAACGCTAAAAACACGCTTAACAATAAGTACTGTATTGGTGGCTGCGTTTTTATCAGGCTGTGCGAGCAAAATAGATACGCTCAGTGAGCAAAACGCAATTAATGAGTTTGTGGCAAAAGCAGCCGTTGCTGAGCAGCTTACTGGCGCTGACGAAACAAGCTGGTGGAAAGGGCTTGAATCAAGCCAATTGAATCAGCTGGTAACTCAGGCACTTGCAAATAACTACGATTTAAAAACTAGCCAATTAACGCTTAAAAGTGCGCTCGCACGATTAGGTGAGCAAAAAGCACAATACCTGCCGCAAGGTGGTGCTGAAATTAGTGCTCAGCGCAGTGGTTTGGGTGACGTAAATAGTCGTCAATCGAGTGCTAATTTAGCGCTCGACTGGCAACTTGATTTGTTTGGGCGCATTACAGCATTGGTTGATGCGGCAAATGCATCGGCTATGAGCCAAGCAGAGCAAGTACGTTTACTTCAGATTGAAGTAGTCTCGTCGGTTGTTAAAGGGTTTGTAAGCTATCAGGGTAATGTTGAAAAACAACACATTGTAGCGCTGCAAATAGAAGCGCTTGAACAAAGCATAGACGTACTACAAGCTCGCGTTGATGAAGGTGTTGCAAGCGAACTTGATTTAAATCGTACTATGGCGCAGCTTAGACAGCAGCAAGCACTTGTTCCTGCTTTTGAATATGCAAAATATCGCGACCTGTCAACGCTTGCCGTGCTTACTGGGCGTTTAACGCAAAACGTTGAATTAAGTAATGAACAAGCTATTTTAGAGCATGAGTTTGAGGTGTCTCTTAATGAGCCAAATAACGCAATTGCACTAAGACCCGATATTAGCCGTGCGCTTTATAACTTTAGCCAAGCTAACAGTTTAAGTGTTGCCGCAAGCAAAGCGTTATTGCCAGATATAAGTTTAAGTGGTTTTGCTGGAGTACTTAGTTTAGGTAGTAATGGCTTTAGTGATACACAACAACAGTGGCAAGTAGCGCCGCAGTTACAGTGGTCTATTTTAAGTTATCCTGCGCTTTTAGCGCAGCGTGACGCGCAGCAGTTTTTAAGTGAGGCCGCTTACAGCGATTATCAACAAGTGGTGTTAAGTGCACTAAGTGAAAGTGAACTTTCACTGCAATTGTTGGTCAATCAAGCACAGCAAAAACGCTTTGCCGATGAGCGTTATGACTTTGCTAATAAAGCATTTTTACAAGCACAGGCAATGTACGAAGAAGGGCAAATTCCTTATCTTGAGTTGTTAGATGCGCGTCAGGATGTTTTAATAGCGCAAGAGAACGCTGTCGATTCAAAAATTTCATCGCTACTCGCTAAAGTTAATGCTTATCAGTCATTTAACGGGCGATGGAGTTATGCTTTAAGCAACACTAAGAAGTAGAGTTATATTGATGCCTAATACTGATGTTACACATGAATACACTATACCGCACACTATGCGCGCCATTGTATTACCAGAGCCAAACGAAGAAATTAGCTTGGCTGACGTTCAATTGCCTGTCCCAGAGTGTGCAGACAACGAATTGCTTATTAAAGTTGAATACGTTGGCTTAAATCCTGTTGATGGGCAATTTGCCAAATCGGGTTTTTGTAATTGGCAATACCCCCATGTTTTAGGTCTTGACGCCGTGGGAGTGGTGGTAAAAGCAAATAAAGGCGTTTTTCCTAGCGTGGGTGAGCGGGTCATGTGGCATGCCAGTGTGGGTGGTCAAGGTGTATTGAGTGAATACGCAAAAGTACCTAACTACGCAGTATCGGTATTACCAGCAGGGTTAAGCCCTGCGGTGGCCGCTATTTTGCCTTGTGCCGGTATGGCTGCACTTATAAGCATAGACAAATTAAGTATTAACGAAGGCGACACTGTACTTATCGAAGGTGGTGCGGGGGCCGTAGGGCAGTTTGCTATTCAGTATGCTAAGCAGCGGGGGGCAAACGTTTTTGCAACTGCATCGAAAAGAAACCATAAACTGGTTAAGCAGTTAGGTGCTGAGGTGGTTTTTGATTACAACGATAAAAAGTTGTGTGACAAAATTCGCAGAGAGCTCGGCCCGCAAGGTTTTGATGCCGTTATAGATACAATTGGTGGTGAGTCAACAGCTCGTAATATTGAGTTAATGCGCTTTTGCGGCAAAATTGCATGCCTAAATCCATTGCCATGCTTTGATCAGGACCTAATGTATCGCAGAGCGCCCAATATTAGCGTGGTATCGCTTGGTGGTGCATGGCTTGCTAATAGTTTATGTGCACAACAGCGTTTAAGCTTTATGGGTAACTTATTGCTAGAAGGCGCGTGTAATGGCGATATTAAAACGCCTGCACTCACCGCAGTTGAGTTTAATGCACAGGCTGTGTCTGATGCGCTTAATAAGCAATTAGCGGGTGGCTTTACGGGTAAACAAGTTGTTCATGTAGCACCATAAGCATACGTCACTTTAAAAAACGCAGCATTTTATGCTGCGTTTTTTTATGCCTATTTTATGTATTTTGCATCCCACCAAATCGTATTTTTATTTATTAACCTGAACTTTGGTTAAGAGATTTACTAACATATTGAATCATGGTGATATTTAAATTTATTTTCTCTAGCCAGAGATTTTCAATGAAAACAAGGCGAATTTACGCGTCAATAGCTGGCCTATTGCAAGTAAATTCAACGCAGTTAGCGCTGAAAATAGCTGCTAGAGATAGATTTATTATCCAGAGTTCAGGTTTATTAGCTGTTTTATTCGTCATTTTAATAAAAACAGTTATTTTCAGCGTACAACTGTAAGCCTTTGTGTTTCAACAGTTTACGTTCAGGTAAAGAAAATAAATTGAAAAAACTGTTAATTAATTGAATAGAGTAATTGATCTAAACGATTTTTTATGACGTAATGTAGGTATTATTTAGCTGGTCGGATGAGTTCAATCATGAGTTTACGTACAAAACTAAAAAAAGTATTACCAAGTATTTCTATCACTGAACAAGAAGCGTTAGACGCGGGTGATGTATGGCTTGAAGGGTCTATCTATCAAGGTAAACCTGATTTCAGCGCATTGCGCGACGTACCTGCAGCTACATTAAGCGCAGACGAGCAAGCATTCTTAGACGGTCCAGTAAAAGAACTACTGGGCATGATTGACGATTCAGTGATTCAAAACGGCATTCATTTACCAAATGACATCTTAGAATTTTTGAAAAAAGAGCGTTTTTTCTCGCTTATCATTCCTAAGTCGTTTGGTGGTTTAGAGTTTAGCCCTTATGCAAACTCTACTATTGTTGGCACAATTGCGACTAAAAGTTCAGCAGTTGCGGTAACCGTCATGGTTCCAAACTCGTTAGGCCCAGGTGAGTTACTACTTCACTTTGGTACGCAAGAACAGCAAGCACATTACCTACCACGCCTAGCAAATGGTACAGATATTCCATGTTTTGCATTAACAAGCCCAGAAGCGGGTTCTGATGCAGGCGGTATTCCTGATGTTGGTAAAGTAACTAAAGGTATGTACAACGGCGAAGAAGTGCTTGGTTTAGAAATTACTTGGGACAAGCGCTACATTACACTAGCACCTATTGCTACCGTACTTGGTTTAGCATTTAAAGTAGTTGACCCTGATGGTTTATTAGGTGGTAAAGAAAACTTAGGTATTACCTGTGCACTTATTCCAAAAGAGCACCCAGGTGTTGAGCTTGGTAATCGCCACGACCCTATGGGTATTCGTTTTTACAACGGTACTACACGTGGTAACAAAGTATTTGTACCAATGGACTTTGTTATTGGCGGGCAAAAAAATATCGGCCGTGGTTGGCAAATGCTGGTTAGCTGTTTAGGTGCCGGCCGTGGTATTTCATTACCTGCGCTAGGTGTGAGTACAGCACAAGTTGCATTTAAATCAGCGTCTGAATACGCAGCAGTGCGTGAACAGTTTGGTTTAGCGATTGGCCAATTTGAAGGTATTCAAGAAAAACTAGCTGACATTGCAGGTAAAACATACCTACAAGAAGCAATGCGCGTACTTACAACTGAAGGCTTAGGCATGGGCTTAAAGCCATCAGTAGTAACCGCAATCGCTAAATACCACATGACAGAGCTTGGTCGCGACGTACTTGATTCAGCAATGGATATTCAAGCAGGAAAAGCGATTCAAAACGGTCCACAAAATACCTTAGCAAGTGGTTATGTTGCTCAGCCGATTGCCATTACGGTAGAAGGCGCGAACATTCTTACTCGTAACCTAATGATTTTTGGTCAAGGTGTTATGCGTTGTCACCCATATTTACAATCTATGGTTGAGTCAATTCATAGCGAAGACAAAGGCGCAGATAAAGAATTTAACGGTATTTTACGTAAAACAATTGGCTACAGCACAGCAAACAGCTTACGTGCTTTCCGCCTTGGTGTTTTACCATTTACAGCAAGTGCAAACTCTGAATTACCAGAAGTACGCGACTACGAAAAAGCAGTACATAAGTTATCTGCAAAACTTGCAGTGTACGCAGACTTTTCGTTACTTGTACTTGGCGGTAAGTTAAAACAAGCAGAAATGCTATCGGCACGTTTAGGCGATGTAATGAGCTTCTTATATGCAGCTATGGCATCAATTAAATATTACGAGCAAAAAGTATCAAGTAGTGACCGTGAGCAAGCAGCGCCGTATTTCCATTACGCGACGCGTTTTGCACTACAAAGTGCTGAAGAAGCATTGCATAAGTTTTTAGATAACTTCCCTGCAAGTGGTACACGTAAGTTTATTCGTTTCATTACAATGAACTACTCAACTAAAATGCCAAAAATTAGCGATGATTTAATCCGCGAACTAGCTAAGCAAGCTCAGCTAGATACCGCATTTAAAGCGCAAATTACGCATTTAGTTAAGCCAGTTGAGGGCGATGGTCATCATATTAATGAGCAAGCTTACAAAGCTAAAATGGCATCACTTGGCGAGCTGGCTAAAGTTAAAAAAGCACTACGTGCTAAAGTAATTAAACCAGGTGCACGTTTTAACATTACGCTTGATAACGCACTAGCGGCGAACGTAATTACCCAAGCTGAACACGTTCAGTTAATTGATTACAACATCAAACGTGAAAAAGCGATTCGTGTAGATGAGTTCGATTTTGATATGAACATACTAGACGATAACGCACAGCCGATTAACCCGCTTAAAAGCGTAGTTAATCAGTAAAATTAAATTCAATGATGCAAAGCGCCCGCAGTATCGGCGCTTTTATTCTTGAGTAAAAAATTAGTGTGGAGCCCCGCTTGTGTAAAAACAAGCGGGGCTTTTTTATGTTTTTAAAAGTAGCAGTAGACGGCGGAATTCGTTTGTAAAGGGAGCTGGTTTAAGGTTGATTAAAAAAGCATAGATCTTTTGGGTTGTGCTTTTTTGTTTTAAATAGGGGAGTTTATAATCTTGAAAAAGGGCTGATAACTCCGTTGGCACCTTGTTGTAATACATGGGTATATATTTGCGTAGTACGCACGTCGCTGTGACCCAGTTGTGTTTGTACTGTGCGTATATCAGCGCCGCTTTGCAGCAAATGCGTAGCGAAAGAGTGGCGCAAAGTATGTGGTGTAACGTGTTTATTAATATGTGCATCAAAAGCAGCTTTTTTAACCGCGCGTTGTAATTGCTTTTCATCGATATGATGACGTCTCAATTGCTTACTCTCAGGATCAATACTTAATTTGTGTGATGAAAATAAATATTGCCAACCTAACTGTTTGTTATGGTTTGGATATTTTTTACGTAACAAATGCGGCATGTAAGCGCCGCTATATAATGGGTTTTTCAGATCTAATTGCAGGTAACTATCAACTAATTGTATTTGAGAACGTAATTGCGGTATGAGCTCTACTGCAAGGGTTACAACACGATTTTTGCCTCCTTTGCCATCCCAAATTCGAATGCAGTTATAGTCAAAGTCAATATCGTGTACTCGTAAACGCAGTACCTCCATTAATCGCATACCACTGCCATAAAGTAATCCACAGGGTAAATAATGCTTTGCTACAAAGTGTTTAAATAGCGCTGAAACTTCTGTTTGAGTAAGCACAACGGGTAGTTTTCTTGGGCGTTCACTTTTTACAAAGTCTAATGATAATGAAAGGGGGCTCTTAATTATTTATTTATATAGGAAACTTAGCGCATTTAGTGCCTGCGCTTGTGTGCCTTGCGCTACGTTTTGCGAGTTTACTAAATGGTTCAAATACGATTCCACTTGAGTGTCTCCCATAGAGCTTGGGTGCTGCATATTATTAAAGCGGATATAGCTAGCTATCCAAAAAAGATAAGCTTCAATAGTGCTCTTTGCATACCGTTTGCTATACATATGGTCTTTAATCATGGTTAGAAAGAGAGATTTCATAAATGATATTCAACTTTTAAAAACATACTGTATATATAGACAGTTGTTCGTGTTTTGTCCAATAACATTATTAAAAGTCGTTTTGGTGTATTTTAACAACAATAACTTTACAAAATACGTAATTACTTGTTTACATGGGAGTTGTTTAGTGGAATTATTAAGCAATGTAATATACGCCGTTTTGGGGTGTTATAAACTCCCAAAGTGGTGTTCAATAAGCTGTTA
>NZ_JJNY01000010.1:0-9917 GCF_000690035.1 Pseudoalteromonas sp. S3431 | reverse complement strand
GAGTCCCGTCCACTCCGCCAATAAGAAAAAATAACAGTTTAAATATGCGCTGGAGTGGTAGTTCAGTTGGTTAGAATACCGGCCTGTCACGCCGGGGGTCGCGGGTTCGAGTCCCGTCCACTCCGCCAACTATTTAAACAATGTTATATTACAAAATTTGTATGCTGGAGTGGTAGTTCAGTTGGTTAGAATACCGGCCTGTCACGCCGGGGGTCGCGGGTTCGAGTCCCGTCCACTCCGCCAACAAATTAAGTAATAACAAGTATAATGATATCTCTGCGGAGTGGTAGTTCAGTTGGTTAGAATACCGGCCTGTCACGCCGGGGGTCGCGGGTTCGAGTCCCGTCCACTCCGCCATTTGATATCATGATTAAAATTAGTAAGTGCATTACCCCATGCACATACCACTGCGGAGTGGTAGTTCAGTTGGTTAGAATACCGGCCTGTCACGCCGGGGGTCGCGGGTTCGAGTCCCGTCCACTCCGCCACTTGTTATTTCCTCAATAACAAGTTTATGATTTCAAACACTCAACACACTCAACACACTCAACACACTCAACACACTCAACACACTCAACACACTCAACACACTCAACACACTCAACACACTCAAAACACTCAAAACACTCAAAACACTCAAATAGTTAACTTTTTTCCTGCGCACCATTTTTGATATTGATTTGTATTACCATTTGCTTTAATTTGTTTTAATACTATAAAAATTATGGCTTTCTATGTCTGCACCACAGGCCTATCAACGCAACAAATTTGATTTTGATATTTTAGTTGTTGAAGACGATACATTACTTAATGATCAAATTACTGAATTACTAGCTAACCAAGGGTACTCTGTTACACAGTGTTTTGATGGTAATCATGCACTTGATTTAGCAGTTGCTCAGCGCTTTAGCCTTATTTTATTAGATGTTATGTTGCCGGGAAAAGACGGCTTGGCAGTGCTCAATATTTTACGTAGTTGTAATAGCACCCCTGTCATAATTGTATCGGCAAAACATGCTGAAGAAGAGCGCATTCTAGGTCTATCAGCCGGTGCGGATGATTATTTAGCGAAACCCTTTAATAGCCAAGAATTATTATTACGCGTAGATTCAGTACTAAGACGTGTTTTTAAACAAGACACTAATACTCCTTATATTGCTAATATTGATGGACTTGAGATAGATAGCTTACATCAACAGGTTTTTCTACATTGTGAGCTATTAACTTTTACGCCTATTGAGTTTGGCTTACTGCAAATTTTAATGAAAAACCAAGCACAAATACTGTTAAAACCTTTCTTATATCAAGTGGTGCTAAACAAACGTTTTAGCCAGTACGATCGTAGTTTAGATATGCATATGAGTCGTATTCGAAAAAAGTTAAATAATGCTGGCTGGGATGGCAGTCGTTTACACACAGTGCATGGCCAAGGATACTGTATTAAATGACACGACGTCTATTTTGGAAGCTGTGCTTAATTATTGGTACCGGTGTTGTTGCGATGTTCTATTTAATTAATGTCGCGGTTAATCACTTTGAAAATGATATGAGTATGTTAAGTGATTCAAGCCGAACAGAATTAACTGATTGGCAAACAAAGGCTGAGATTATATTTGATCAAGGCGATATGAGCGAGCTTGAGCGTTGGGTCGATAACTTGCAGCAACAAGAAAATATTTGGGCTGTAATTGCCAAAGCGAATGTGGTTGAGTTAGCTGGTAATCGCTCTCATCGTTATGAGTATACCGGGTATAATTTAGGGCGTAGCATTGATTGGAAAATCCATCTGTACTTCGACCGTGCACCGGCTATGCAGTTACCTTTTAAAGATGGTACAACTAGCCTTGTTGTGCAGTTGCCGCAAAGAATGCGTCCGGGGTCGCTTTGGAATTTAACACGCTTGTCGTTACAAGTTTTATTACCAATGTCTATATTGGTATGTTTATCTATTGTGTTATATCGTCATATCATGCATCCAATTAAAGAACTCGACTTAGCAAGTAGGGCATTTAGTAAAGGAGACTTTAGCGTCAGGGTTCGGGAGCAGTTGGGCTCACGTAACGACGAACTGTCTCAATTAGCTGAAACATTTGATTTAATGGCTGAGCGGATCAGTGAGCAAATTATGCACCAACGTGTATTATTAACGGATCTCTCCCACGAGTTGAGAACACCTTTAACACGCTTAGATATCGCAACGGATAACTTACTCTCTCACAGGGAGGAGGGCGTAGAGGACACACAAATTAAATTAGAACGTATTCATAAAGAGTCACAGCACATTCGTAAGTTAGTGGATGACACGCTAACTTTGTCTTGGTTAGATAATGAATCACCTCAGTTACGTATTGAACCTTTGGACTTAGTCGATTTACTCGAAATCCTCATTGAAGATGGACGTTTTGAGTACCCAGATAAACTGATTTCTGCTGACTTACCTAATCAAGCTCATATTGAAAACAGTAATCATAGGGCATTAGGTCAAGCACTTGAGAATATACTTAGAAATGCACTACGTTACACACCCATTAATAAACAAGTGCGCGTTAGTCTCATTGATCATGAATATGAATATCAAATTATTATTTCAGATCAAGGCCCTGGAGTGCCTAAAGAGCATTTAAATACTATTTTTAGGCCTTTCTTTCGGATTGATTCAGCCCGTTCGTGCAACAGTGATAGTTTTGGTTTAGGGCTTGCTTTAGCACAGCGACAATTAAACGCGATCGCAGCAACAGTATTTGCTACAAATAGCATTGCCGGTGGCTTAATCATGACGGTAACAGTACCTAAAGGTGTATAAAATTATATTTATTATTGTTAATACATCCAATTAATGAATAATTAAATCAGCATCTTAATTAATCCTATAGCTTAAGTAGGTTTCATTTCTGTGTTTTATTCACGCTAAATGTAACAAATGTAAAGTTGCTATGCTTTTTCTTAAAAGAAAATGATAATCCTTCTTATTTACCATTAAGAAGGAACGTTCCCCTTGAAAAAGTTAGCCTTAGTGAGTGCCATTTGTACATCATTCAGTTCACCTATATCCGCGCAAGAACTTGCTAAAAGTAAAGCATCTGTTGAAAAAATATCTGTAGTTGGCTCTGCAACTAATTTGAGTATTACAGCTGAAGAAATAGAACAATATCAAGCAAGTGATCTGGCTGATATTTTTCGACATTCACCTTCTGTTAGCGTGGGTGGCTCGGTAGGCGTTGCGCAAAAGATCTATATTCGTGGTGTTGAAGATTCTTTATTAAATATAACGGTTGATGGTGCACAACAAACATCAACGTTATTTCATCATATTGGCCGTGTAACAATAGATCCAGACCTACTGCAACAAATAGATGTACAAGCGGGGGCCGGTGAAGCAACAAGTGGTCCTGGTGCGATTGGTGGCTCTATACGCTTTAAAACTAAAGACGCACAAGACCTACTTAACCAAGGTGAACAATTTGGTGGGCGTGTTAAAGCAAGTTATTTTTCAAATGACGGCACGCGTTTCAGTACCAGTGTATACGGTAAATTAAGTGATACATGGGGGTTATTAGGATATTTCAGTACTGTGGATCGCGATAACATGGAAGATGGTGATGGCGATACTATTTATGGTACAGCTGCTGATCAAAATATGATGTTTATTAAAGTCAGTGGTGAGTTAGCAGATAATCATCATTTATCGTTAAGTATTGAAAAACGCGACGAAGAAGGGGATTTTTCGGCACGTCCTAACTGGGCGGTGCAAGAAGGTGATGCTTTGTACCCAAGCGAAGCAAAACGAGATACTTACGTTGCTAATTATATATTTTCTCACAATAACTTATTGTATTTAGAGGCGACAGCATACAAAACCGAATCATCTTTTAATGGTGGTCGTTTTGCTTGGCTTGCTGACATTGATACATATGGCTTAGATATTCGTAATACAAGTATTATTGATGAACATAAATTTATTTATGGTGTTGATTATAGAAACGATGAGGTGTCGAGCGGATCTGCAGCAGGTACAAAAGAAAATGCAGAACAAGGCAGTGTACTTGGGATTTATGCGCAAGGTTATAGTGATATTACCCCACAACTTTTACTGAGCTATGGGGTGCGTTTTGATAGTTATAAGTTTAAACAAGACATCTTATTAGATGAATATTATGGCACTGCAATTACAGAAAGTGCATCGAGTTTAGACGATAGTGAAGTAAGTTTTAATATAGGTTTAGCATACGACATAAATGATGCTTGGACAGTAGGGCTTGGGTATGCTGAAGCTGCGCGTGGAAAACAAATAGGCGATGGCTTTACCATCGATGGATATTTATATGATGGCTCAGATATTCCCGTGGCGGATGAAAGTTTAGTACCTGAGACAGTCGCCAATATTGAGGCATCCATAACGTACACAAGTGAAAATTTATCCGCTAAGGCCAGTATTTACAATTCTTCTTTAGATGATGTGATATTTGAAGGATATGAAGGAGACTCGGTTTATAACAATATAGGCACGTTAGATACTAAAGGGTTTGAGTTTGACCTAGCATATCGCTTAAATTCATTTGATTTCTTCATTGGATTTTCAGCTACTGATACAGAGCTTGACCTTCGTAATGGTCTATATACTGTAAGCTATGATGCAATTGATATTAATGGTTATGAGTTTGTCGGTTTAGGTAATAGCAGAGGTAATACATGGGTTGCCGGCGTTGATTACGATGTTAACACCGATGCAAAGGTTGGTTTTAGTGTAACTAAAGTCGATTCGCTTGATATTGATACTCTTCATCAAGCCGTTGATCTTGGTTGGACCGATTCTTTATATACCCTAAATAAACCAAGCTATACCACTTTTGATCTATATGGACAGTGGAATGTGACGAATTCATTATTATTGAATGTTGCTGTTACTAATTTATTTAATGAGTTATATATCGATCATTCAAGTGTGGGTGATTACAGTGAAGTATTTGGTACTGTTGTTGGTCCATACGAATCTGGGCGCGATATTCGCTTATCGATTTCCTACCAGTTTTAAGAATAAGTAACTTATTTTATGTTCTTAAAACTATTTAAAAAGTGGGTCTTTTGGGCCCACTTAATTATAGGTCTAATCGCCGGTTTATTTATTTTTAGCATGTCGTTCACGGGTTTTCTATTAACCTATGAACGACAGATTGTTGAGCTAGATGAAATGCGATTTACTGTAAATAACACCTATGTTCAACAGCGACTATCGGCTGATGATGTTGTGGATATTTTGCGAAAATCGCATCCGAGTCAATCACATATTTATATTCGTTGGGTTAATCGAGAAGGGGCTGCCATTCCTGCCTGGGCTGGAAAGCATAGCTACTTATTACACCCTTATACAGGAGACGTGCTTCGTGAAGGAGAGGGGTTGGCGGCTGACTTTTTTCACGTTGTAACTGATATACATCGTTATTTATTACTGCATGGCGATTCGCAGGTGATTGGTAAAAATATAAATGGCTACGCTAATCTATTTTTTATCTTTTTATTACTATCGGGTGCTTATCTGTGGTTACCAAAGCGATTTAACCGCTCTGCGTTAAAAGGATACTTATTACTAGCAAAGAGTTACAAATCATCACATCATCGAAATAGGCAGTGGCATTTAGTTTTTGGGATTTGGTGTTTACCGGTTTTACTCGTTTTGTCATTAACGGCTACTTTGTTTCATTTTGACTGGGCGAATAAAGCGTTATATGGCGCGTTTGGGCAAAACGTACCCGAGCGAGAAAAGCATCTACCAGTATTCGATTTATCGGCAGATGAAGTACTGTACGATACTTTATTTCAACAAGCTAAAGTACATGCAATTAACAATGGTGCCGCTGATTGGTATTCAATGTGGTTAGAATTAGGTGACAAAAAACACGAAGCACGTTTTTATATTGATACCAGTATAGGGAATCGTCAAGAATATGCGTATTCATTATTTTTAGATACTCGCACGGGGGATGTAACTAAAACGCTAAAAAAATCGGATTGGACGCGAGGTGATCAAGCATGGGGAACATCTCGATTTTTACATACCGGTGAATACTTTGGTTTTTTAGGGCAAACATTAGCTGGTTTGGCATCATTGCTCGCATGTTTTTTAGTGTATACAGGCATAGTTTTAGCATGGAAGCGATTGATAACTAAGCGCTAATTTACACTTTTCGTCGAGTATTTGATTGCTTGAAATGTGCGATTTGATATATAAGAATTGATTTTACACAAAAAAGCCAGCGCATTAGGCGCTGGCTTTTAGTATTCAAATGCTTACTTAGTTAAGCAGCATCAGCTTCTTTTTTAACGCTATTTCGTGCTGCTTTGCCTGCAAGTAAATCAGCAGGGTCAAAGTCATCAACGTTAATAACATCTAAACGAGATTGCTCAACGGCAGCTAGTTTATCAGCCTCTGCTTGGCTTAATATACCGGCTTCAAGTCCCATTTGCGCTACTTTATCAAGCTGGAAGAATGGCAGTTTAAGGCCTTTCTCTTTACATACTCTTTCAAATAATGGCTCAACGTCTAGGATGTCTTTAAGCGTTTGCTCTTGACGACCCACAAGGTTAAGCGGCTCATTTTTTAAGTATACGTAGCTTGCTAAGCGGTTACGCGTTTCACTAGGTACTTGTAATAGTTGCGCAAGTTTATGCTCAAGCTGGTCAGTTGGTTTACGAACCGGGCGACCAAACGGGAATAACAATACTTTTAACACGGCACGTAGTGGAGCCGAAGGCATGTTATTAATTAAATCAGCAAGTGCACGTTGGCAATGGTAAAGGTGATCTTGGCAACTCCATTTTACTAGAGCAAAATCTTCTTTTTTACGGCCTTCGTCGTTGTAACGCTTAAGCGTTGCAGATACTAAGTATAGGTAACTAAGTAAGTCACCTAAACGTGCTGAAATACGTTCTTTACGTTTAAGTGAGCCACCAAATACTGCCATGCTAATGTCAGACATAAGAGCAAGTGATGCACTAAAGCGCGACGCTATACGGTAAAATTCAGCGGTTTCGTCGTTGTACGGCACACTTGTAAAACGAGCGCCAGTCAGTGCAAGCCACTTAGTACGGACAAGGTTCGACATAGTAAAACCAATGTGACCCATTAGCGCTTTATCAAATACGTTAAGCGCCTCTTCGCGGTCTTCAATTTCGCACGCACCTAGTTCGGTAAGTACAAATGGATGACAGCGAATTGCACCTTGACCGTAAATAATCATATTACGGGTCAAGATATTTGCACCTTCAACGGTAATGGCAATAGGTGCACCTTGATAGCCACGACCTAAATAGTTATTTGGCCCAAGCATGATGCCCTTACCGCCAAGTACATCCATTGCATGAATAGTTGCATCACGCATTTGCTCTGTCAGGTGGTATTTAATAATGGCAGAAACAACTGATGGCTTTTCGCCTAAATCAACCGCACCTGTAGACATACTAACCGCAGCATCAGAGCTGTAGGCGTAACCAGCAAGTTTTGCTAGTGACTCTTCAACACCTTCCATTTTACCAATAGGTAAACGGAACTGGCGACGAATGCGGCTATACGCACCCGTTGCAACGGCAATCATTTTAATGCCGCCAGCAGAATTTGACGGCAATGTAATTGCACGACCAACCGATAAACACTCAACCAGCATGCGCCAGCCTTGACCAGCCATATCTGGACCACCAATAATATAATCAAGTGGTACGAAAATGTCTTTACCGCGAGTAGGACCATTTTGAAATGGTACGTTTAGCGGGAAATGTCGACGACCAATTTCAACTCCAGGAGTGTCCGTTGGGATAAGTGCACAGGTGATGCCTGGCTCTTTATTGTCGCCAATTAGGCCATCTGGATCTTGTAACTTAAACGCAAGACCAAGTACGGTAGCAACTGGGGCAAGTGTAATGTAACGCTTATTCCACGTTAAACTAACACCCACAACCTCTTCACCATTCCATTGCCCTTTACATACCACACCGTAGTCTGGAATTGAGCTTGCATCAGAGCCCGCTTCTGGCGAAGTTAACGCAAAACATGGAATTTCTTGACCGCTCGCTAAGCGCGGTAAGTAATGATCTTTTTGCTCTTTTGTACCATAGTGTTGTAATAATTCACCTGGGCCTAAAGAGTTCGGTACACCAACAATTGACGAAAGTAATGTTGATTTACTTGTTAGTTTTTGAAGTACACATGACTGTGCAAATGCAGAAAACTCTAAACCGCCGTATTCTTTTTTGATGATCATGGCAAAGAATTTATTATCTTTTAGATATTGCCATACATCTTGAGGAAGGTCGGTTAGCTCGTGCGTTGCTTCCCAATCGTCCAACATGCTACATACTACTTCAACAGGGCCATCAACAAAGGCTTGCTCTTCAATAGTAAGTTTAGGAACTGGGTATTGGTGAAGTTTTTTCCAATCTGGGTTACCGCAAAATAAGTCAGCTTCCCACCAAGTTGTACCGGCATCAATAGCTGATTTTTCAGTATCAGACATGCTTGGTGTTACTTTTTTGAACACAGCAAAAATAGGTTTGATAATATATTGCTGACGAAGGCCAGTAACAGAAAGAGGAACCGCGATGATCAAAAAGATCAACCAGCTAATTAAACCAAAAGCACCCGCAAAGGTACCAATTAGTAAAGTTATAGCCAAAACACCAAGTGCTGTGTTCCAACTTGCTCTGTGGTAAACCGCAGTGCAAAGCAACGCGATTAGAACCAGTGTAAATATGAGTGTCATTTTTATTCCTTAATAGAGGTCAGACCACCTCATTTAGAGTAGCGCTAGTCACAGTAATTTTCAAGTACATAACGATGTTAAATTGTAGTAGAAAGTAACTTAAATACGATATTTACTTACCCGATAGAGGGAGGCTTAATAACTATCGTATAGTCAAAGCATTAGCCGTAAGCAGTGTTAACGTAAAAATAAATAAATCTAATAGCAAAATGACACTTTTTAAGTAAATATAGCCGTTATAGCGGGCTGCAAATTAGTGTACGCTTAATACACAAATATAACGCTATTTATTTTAATGTATGGTTTTTGAGGGTTATTTTATTAATGTGTGAATTGCTTGGCATGTCAGCCAATGTGCCTACTGATATCTGTTTTAGTTTTTCAGGTCTTTTAGAGCGTGGCGGAAACACCGGCCCGCATAAAGATGGTTGGGGTATTACGTTTTACGAAGGTAAAGGCTGTAGAACCTTTAAAGATCCGCAGCCGAGTTATCAATCTGAAATTGCAAAGCTCGTTAAAGCATACCCAATTAAAAGTGTCTCGGTTGTTAGCCATATTCGCCAAGGTAACCGCGGTAGAGTATGCCTTGAAAATACTCATCCTTTTACGCGAGAGTTATGGGGGCGTGAAATCACTTACGCTCATAACGGGCAGCTATCTAATTATCACGATTTAAAACCACAGTACTATCGCCCAGTAGGTAACACCGATAGCGAACTCGCTTTTTGTTGGTTGCTTGATAAAATTCGCGAAAAATACCCAAAGCGTCCAAGTAATATGGCGTCGGTTTTTAGATACGCGGCCAAGCTTTCGCAAACTCTGCGCGAAAAAGGGGTGTTTAATATGTTATTGACCGACGGGGTGTTTGTTTTAGCGTATTGCACTAATAACTTACATTACATAACGCGCCGTGCGCCATTTGGTAAAGCAACATTGATTGATGCCGACATGGTGGTTGATTTTCAACAAGAGACCACACCAAACGATGTAGTAACAGTTATAGCTACAAGGCCTTTGACGAATGATGAGCGTTGGCAAAAAATGGAGCCGGGGGAATTTGCATTGTTTAAAATGGGTGAGCTAATTTAGCCCACCTATTTTAAATATTAGGACCTGTTTATCTTTAGAGGTTGAATTTGCAGCAGACTGTTTGGTATTTAGGCAAGG